>JAPOZO010000071.1 GCA_026706025.1 Candidatus Poribacteria bacterium | reverse complement strand
CGGATCGCTTTTTCGCAAGTTCTAAAATCTGTAGCAGTTGCGGACATAAAAAAGATGCCTTAACGCTGTCGGCTCGGGAGTATCACTGTAGCAACTGTGGTATGTTTCTCGATAGAGATGTCAACGCAGCAATCAACTTAAGAACCCTCGCCGTGGGATACACGGAGAGTTAAAACGCTTGTGGAGTTTGTGTAATTCCTCCACTTGCGGGAGGTTACAAATGACGAAGCAAGAATCCCACGACTTTAGACGTGGGAGTGTCAATAGAATCCACCACCGGACAAGCAGAAAGAACAGGAACGGAAGGCGCAATGAGGAAGGGACCGGGATTGAGAAATGTGGGAATCTCCCGAGAGATGTAGATTTGAGAAGATTGTAATTCGATAGGAATTATTTGTAAAATAAAGCGGTATTTTACAAAATTATTGAAAGATTTACAAAACCAAGAATCTACGTCATATTCTCCAGTATGGTGGTTAGGTTATCAAGGGTTTTTGTGAGTTCTGCGTGTGCCTCGATGAGTGTTTTTTGGTTTTGGAGTGCGGTGGCGAGTTGGTCATTGAGGAATTGCTCACGTTTCTGGGTATCTTCCAACGCCTTACGGAGTCGCTCGTTCTCCTGCCGGAGCGCAACTCTGACAAAATCGACGGACTTGTCCCCGGCGTATTCGAGGTACCCATCGGGGATGTATACGTTGCCGTAGAGACGCGAGAGTTCGCTGTGTGCGATGACCTGATGTTTCCGCTTCCTGTCTGGGTTCTCTACGGCGGTGAGGTTCTTGGCTTGTATCTCTTTGTAAAGCGTTTCCTGCGAGATACCCAGTAGATCGGCGGCTTGTGCGACAGAGAGATAGATTTCTTGATTCATGGTATTGAGTAACACTCCTAATCCCCTTATCAGGGACAGTCGGCAGGCACAAAACCTGCCCTATAATGAAGTGGACGGCACAGGGTGCGTGCGTGCCTGCCTGCCCTTATATATTAAAGTATATACTAAAGTGCAACGGCACTTGACTTTTAGGGGTAGAAATACGTATAATTAAATTGGACAGAAGTTAAACCTACCCCTTCAGTCATCAGGGGTCAGTAACAAAACACTCACAGGGAGGATACGCACGTTAGAAGTTTGCACTACAGAATAAACCAAATGGCGATTTTCATGTATTTTACACGTTTTTGACGAATTTCGCACCTTTTTTGATAAATCATGCACCTTTTTTGAAAAAAACTGCATTTTTTTGAAAAATAATTTGACAAGAAGCGTTATATAGTGTAAAATTAATGGCGTAAAGGGTTGAAACGCGAGATTTTCATACACTTACGCGAGGAATTTACGATGCGCCGCTCAAACACAAAAATGATTTTGACTGCATGTGAGATGTCTTTCGCTGGGAAAACGGATAATGAGATAGCGACGCTTCTCGAAACGTCTGTCTCAAATGTCTCCCGCTGGCGGAAAAGTCCAATGTGGGTAGAGTTTGAACAGGAACTCATCTCAGCACATAAAGAGTCATTGTTAGAAGCACATCGGACAACCCTTGAAGATAGCACATCGTAGTGTGCAACAGAGTTGCAACCTAACAGAATGTGCAAAAGGTTAAGTTCAAATCAAGATACGGATTTAATAATCCCTGAGTCCGTTCTTATTTTCTACATAAAGGTTTTAGGTAAGTAAGGGTTGAGGGTAACCCCAACCTAATCAAACATTTTATTCCACATAAGAACAAGGAGATAGAACGAATGTTGTCAAAGAAAATGGCATTTTCGTTAACAAGTCTAATAACAATTTTCGCACTCGCTTTCGTCGTGACTCCTGTGATGGCACAGTTTGAAATAAAACTGAGTGTCGATTCTGATGCAGATGTGAGTTTTGCCGATGGCAACCAAGTGGTATATGGTGCGGCAGTTACCCTTAAGATCATGTCTACAAAGGTCGTCAATTTTCAGGCCACTGATGATGCTACAAGTAACACAGACTTAGGAGATGACGATTTCACGGTTATTGCCTACAATAGGCTTGGTGGTCAGGTTACTACTGGTGCACCTACACTTGGAGCGATAAGCATAGATGGAACCGCCGATGGCATGCATTACATGGCAGAGTTAACTTCTCTTGCTGCGCCTGCGGCTGGGACAGCTGCGAATGTTGCAATAACACGGGTTCTGATCTATCTACCGAAAGAGAAAGTAGAACTTGCGGATCCGAGAGCCGAACTTGATGGTACCACAAGAAAGGCTGCAGGGAAAAATAAAGAGGCATCCATTGAACTTCATTATGTTGCAGCAGCACAAGGGGCTGCTATTGGCACCGTGAGCGGTGGAACTTTTACCGCTAGTGCCGAAGCAGGGGATGTTGGAAGACCGATTGTGCATTCTATTACGAGAGTCGGTTCTCAACTACGTCCTGTCACTTCTGATAATTTTGAGGTGCTTATCACCCTGAGTGAAGAGCCTCGCAAAGACGGTTTCAAGAAAGATCACATTGATGCCGCAAACGCAGCTGCTGGCGATCCCACTTTCTTAGATAAGATAATGCAAACAGACCTCCTGAAATCCAGCGGGCGCGACATGATGCTTTATCGCTACATTGTGGTGATTACGCCGAAGTATGAGAACAAGAACGACATCGTTGTAAAGGTGAAATCGTTCTACGATCAAGAAAAGCAATCGATGATGATGTACATGCCTCCTGCTGCAAATGGCTATACAGAGGGTATGGACCAACTCACCGTCAAGGTCGGTCAAGAGCTCCTGAAGGATAAAGCCGCGGGTGTTGAAGTCGTGATTCCCAAGGAGATCCGTATTCCTGCGAGTGGGTGGACTGTCTTTGCGAAAAACGAGGGCAATTCGGGCATCATCAATAATCCCGGTAACGATAAGGACGAACCGAAGGCGAACGAACGGACGCCTGCACAACTGAAGTATAACCTTGTTGGATTAGGCGGTTTGCCGAACTTGGAAACCTTCCTCGCTAATGGTGGCACGATTGACCTTATCGGTTCGGGGCTCTACATCAGTGAAATTATGTGGGGTTCGGATGCGAGTCTGGATAACAGCCACGAGAGTCAATGGATTGAGATCGCCAACAGCGGGACGTCGAGCGTCCTGACGGGAGATAAGACGCATAAACTGATCTTCTACGGTCCGAATGAGCCGCTGCCGGATGTCAGCACGGTCGCAGATCGTGTTGGGACTGTCGGGACGGGTGGCTACTGGTCGATCGCCGGCAAAGGTCAAAGTGGTAGAAGCCACATTGAAGAAGGCGATACCACAGGCATCATTGGTCACATCCCGATTATCTCGATGCAGCGTCTGATGGATACGGCGGGTTCGCCTGCGGATGGCACGATGGCGACTTCTTGGGTGCAATCCGCACCGCCTGCTATTAACTTCAAGAGTGATATTGAAGGCGTGCATGTCGCGACCCCGGGTGCAGCACCGATTACCTATCCGGCACCGCTAGTGCCTGCCCCTGAACCCGCACCTGCCCCCGCTGTGCCTGTTGCGGATGCGATGGACATCATGATTACCGAAATCATGGTCGACACGGGTAACGGCAGACTCCCACAGTGGATTGAACTCAATAACGTCTCTGGTGCTGCTGTGAGTCTCGCAGGCTGGTCTGTTATGATTGAGAACGATTCCGCCGATGCAGATGTGATTGGCAGCGATATAGAAATCCAACTGATGGGAACACTCGGTGTGAGTGCGCATGCAGGGAACATGGGACAAGGCAACTCCCTCCTATTGGTTTCCCGAGCGGCTCGGAGCTCCAGCAACCTTGATGGCAATAAGAATATTGTTGATGTATCGGGGGCTGTCGGGGCACGGGGACACTATAAACTCATCAGCGACGTGGCTTTCATGATCACACTGGTTCCACCACAGAAAACCGGTGTCTTCACACCTGGTGATATGGCAGGGAACCTCGGTGCAAGCCCCGCTTGGGAAATACCCATGAACGAAGATGGTCGGAGTTCATTGATCCGTCATGAAATGGACGCTGGCGTAGCAACAATGGGCACAGACGCAAATGGATGGGTTCTTGCCTCCGGGACAGACTTGGTCTCTGGACCCGCAACGTGGTATGGCAGTGATGAAGACGCTGGAACACCGGGCTATGATGCTGGTGGACCGCTACCCGTTGAACTCTCACACTTCCGTCCGGCACGCGATAAAGCCACCGGCGCAGTCGTGATTACATGGGCAACGCAGTCCGAACTCAACAACGCTGGATTCTTCATCAAGCGCAGTAACCAACGCGACGGTGAGTTCAAAGTCATCAACGCTACCATGATTGCTGGTGCTGGCACCACTTCAGAGAAGCGGTCCTATACCTTCACGGATACAACTGCGCAACCAAACATCGTATACTACTACCAAATTGAAGACGTGTCCCTCGACGGACAACGTCAGACGCTGACCCGTGGCATCCGCCTCAAAGGGCATATCGGAGCCGCTGGTAAACTTACCTCTACATGGGGTGAATTGAAGTCGTCCAATGAGTAGTAGCAACAAAGAGGTTATTTCAGGGATAAAATTTGTTTGAACTAACCTTAACCACGAAACGGGGTAGTGTTTAGCGGCACTATCCCGTTTTGTTTATAACTGGAATCTCTCACAGCAATTATTTTTAATTTGACATCCGTTACTTTTCGCGGTATAATAACTCTTCACAACAAACGATGAGTCCACAGCGTATGTTGTGAAAATTTAAAAATCAAACCTCGGTGCTTAGGCGTATGCTGCGTCTCTTCCGGTCCCGGTGTGCATTTATTGGGAATCCTAAGGGTTTGTGAATCTATCAGATTTTTTACAGGATATAGCTTTGTTGCCTTAGAGAAAAAGGAGCATGTCATGAACAAAGCCGAAAATAGCCTTTCGGGGCTTGTTCACCCCTTAAACGACTCTGCCACAGAAGTATTACTTGTAAAGCAGTGCCTTCAGGAATTAGGTTTTTCTGAAACGGATCAAGCCTGGCTCGTTGCGGTTTTTAAGCGTCCAGATTGCTTTGGCGATTCCCACGGTGTCGCATTTAATGACGAGTTTGCGGTTTACGCTGCGGAGCACATCCTCCCGCGTACTGTGGAGGGGTTCACCGAACCTGTTCAATCGGAGAAAAATCAGCAAACCCGTTTGGCGTTTCTTTTCCACTCTCTGCTTGGATTTGGAAAACTCAGTAGCAAAGCATGGTTGCCCACTGTCGGTCTCCAGGAGTTGGATGATTCAACAGATATTCCTGGGTGGGTTCTCGAATTCCAGAAACATGCGCAATTTTGTGCCCAAAATCTGGACTGGGGTCAACTCAAAACGCTCCCACATTTTGACAATCTGCTGCTATTTCTCTTACCAGAAGGGGTGTGTTTAGATCAGATCGTTGATCTGGATCTCTTAAATCCGATACCCCGACGAAATTGGTCCAGCAACGACCCTATGGACCCGAAACACCTCGAATTCTGGCTCATCTGGCGATTTCGTGCTGAGGAAAACCGGCGTGAAAACGTAAGGTTAGAACCGCTATTAGCGACTTTCTCCGGTTTCTCAGACGATGTCCTCGGCGATAAGATACTTGGGCTTCTGAACACCATCTACGACGCGATGACGCGAGCATCTTGGGGGTTGGAAAAAGGTTTAGACCCGTTGAATGACGGATGGCGGGTTGTTGCCCCTGAACTCATTCTGTTTTTGGAACTCCTTAGTCATAGAAAACCGGAGGCAATTCAGGAACGCTCACCTTTACTCAAGGCGTGGTGGCATCTATCTACATGCATTTATAGCTGGAGCATGGGCGGATTGGAATCTGAACTTTCCGAAGACTTGCGAAAGAATTTGGTGGAAAGCGCATCACGGCATATCGGCATCTTACGGTCTGTATTAAGGGACACGCCTGAGGTGTTTGAAGATGAGAATATTTCTGACTTTTATAAGAAAGCCTTCTACATTTTGTTGGCTTTTGCTGGTCCGTGGAAACGTTTGAAACCGCTGCTGCTCGCTTTCACGGAAATGACTGAACAAGCCGTCGCCTCCCATCTCAGTTTTTGGAATGAGTCTGGCCAAGAAGCTCCACCGCATCCGTATAGCCAAATCCCTTTATGGATTGGGATGTCGATGTATCCCCAACACCTTCAAGACGAACTAAAGGAAGACCCACATCTCCAGGGATTGCGGGAAGAATTCGCTAAGTTTTGTCTGAGTCGGCTCAGAACGAAGGTCAAGCATAAGGACTCACGGTATACCAACAAGGATTTTGTGGAACCGCGTCCCGTGTGGCGCGGGTGTTATGTTCAGGCGTTGAAAGTACTGGGTGTCAATCCAGGGGGACGGGCACATCGGACGCTGTTCTGGCTCCTGAACAACGATCCAGACAAAGAGGTTCGGGAGTACACGAAGCTCGTCCATCGGCAGGTTCGGCATCTCGATCGGAACAGACCGAATATAGAGAAAGGGGCATCGCCCCGTCGCCCGTTGTTTGAGGCGTTCTGGTGGCTTCGCCAAGCACATCTCATCACGCTCGGTGTAAAAGTCGATCAGTCGGGTGCAATGCGAACGCGTCGCAAAGAGTTGCACCGGACGCGTGAGAGAGACGATCGCTATGAGCGGAAAGGATAGATTGTTTCTTGAAAATATAGAAATGGATATCAGTCTCAATTTTTTACTATCCTTTTCACTGGAGCGGACTCTATATATGCAAAGAGATAACATGTCAAAGGCAATGGAACCATCCATAAAACGATGAATTTCTATGAAAGAAGGAAGTGTAACAATGGCGAAATCAAGTAGCAACCGTGCAGGCGGTAACCGTGGGAGTAAAACCGGAAACCGAGGTGCCGGTAGAGGCAAAGGACCTGGCGGCTGGCCAAGCAAAAATCCCGGTAAATCTTCCGGGGGCGGTAGAAAGAATGCTCCGTCCAAAGGGAAGGGAAAATAACGATGAATGGGGAGAGGTTGGCCTGTGATACTTACGAGGTCAGCCTTTCCACTCACACTTTCGTTTCAGGTATTAGAAACATTTCACTTTATGACTCAATAGTCCTGCTTTTGATACCTTTCAACGATTAATAGGTACGGGTTGATTGTGGTATCTCTTTCACCCGATCAATATCTACCGCTCACATTTTATTCTATTAAAGCCAAGCACCTTGAAGGACTCAAGTGCCTCACATTTAAGTATGCTATGGCGACTTCATCAGGATATCACCAGTGGATACCAATATCCGACTTGTGATGTCATTATACGGTAGGAGTTAATATGAACCTCCATTTTTTCGGCGGTGCTAATGAAGTTGGTGCTTCCTCCACACTGATTGAAATTGAAGGCGTGCGCCTTCTCGTAGATGCGGGTATCCGGATGGGGCCTGGACAGGACTCACCATTGCCCGATTTCCCAGACTTCGATAAGGTAGGCATGCCTGACGCGGTCCTTCTGACACACGCGCACACCGATCACACAGGTGCGCTGCCCGTATTGCACAATATGTTGTCCGCGGATGTAAAAATATATTGTCCGCCCGCGACGCAAGCAATTACAAAGGTCTTGTTAGAGGACAGTGCGCGTCGGATGGAGCGTGGGGAAGAAAATGGCGAGGAACTGCGGTATACCCTGGCGGATGTCGCCGCAGTATTGAACCGCATGAAACCCGTGGGCTGGTTAGAACCGATAGAAGTCTGTCCAGGTGTGACAGCCACTTGGATTCGTGCCGGGCACATTTTTGGCGCGGCAATGATCTATATCCAGGGTCAGCACGAACGCATCTTGATGACGGGCGATGTGTCTGTTAGCAGACAGCTGACGATTCCGAGTCTTGATCTGCCTTCATGGTGCAAACCCGATGTAATGGTGATGGAGTCAACCTACGGCGACCGTCAACACGAAGTGTCCCGAAAACAGGAAGCGAAAAGGCTTGCCGCGGATGTCGCAGAAGTGATCGCAGAAGTGATCGCAGGAGGTGACAAAGTGTTGATGCCAGCGTTTGCGGTTGGGCGTTCTCAGGAAGTCATCCTAATTTTGAAGGACGCAATGGAACGGAAAGAAATTCCTGAGATTCCTGTTTATGTTGATGGGATGGTGCGCAAGGTCAATGACATATACTCAGACTTTGCAGATGAACTTCAACGCCCTTTGAGGCGCAAAGCAGAACAAGGTGAATCTCTTTTTTATACCGATATGATAAAAAAGGTTGAATCCCCTGATGAACGCGAGAGTATTTTGGCAGGAGAACCTTGCTGCATCGTCGCATCTTCAGGAATGTTGAACGGAGGTATATCAAACTACTACGCGAGCAAATTAGTTTCAAATCAGAAGAACTTGGTTGCGATTACCGGGTATCAGGCGGAGGGTACACCGGGACGCGCGCTAGAGGATTTAAGCAAGCAAGAAGACCCAGAAAACCGAGTGTGGTTTTTAGACAATAAACGTTTTGATGTTAAATGTCAAGTGAAACGTTACAGGCTTTCGGCACACGCGGACAGTCAGGAACTGCTGGATTTGGTTGAGAAAGTGCAGCCGCGTAAACTGTTTCTTGTCCACGGGGATGCAGCGGCGCGAAAAGAGTTGTCTAAATCTGTCCGTAAAGCGTGTCCAGCCGTAGATGTGAAGCTTCCTGAAAACGGTGGTGTCTATCCCATTAAAAAACGTGTAGGCATTTCAAGAGGGAGGCAGTTGAGGCATGACAGAATCATTTCTGAAGTCGCTGCGTTTGTGCGAAAAATGGAACGAAACGGTCGCTTCCGGGTCTGCGAATTAGCAGAGATATGGTTCGGCACAGAAGCAATCACACCGTTAAGTGTGGCGTTCTTCAAATGGTGTTTGTCGTTAGAAACGCAGTTCTTTGCGCGCGAATCTGATAACGTATTCTCTCTACGGCAGATTGTTTAAACGTTGCGAACCGCAGGCGTATCTATAGATGAAACGTCCTGTTTCTGCGCGTGGTGGGGTGTCTGGTTTCCGGACTCGGCATCCTGCCACACTCACAAACGGCACATAGCGTGACGAGCGGGCTCCGTCGGCTGCCGTCGATAAGATCTGAGATGGCGCGGCGGCCCTTAGAATTCATTGGCACAGAAACCCTGGAGATGTCGCAGTCCTTGACGATATTCTTGTTGAGAAGCAGATCGGTCACGGGCTTGTTCTTCTGGTAGACCTCTCTGATCGTTAGACTCAAAAGCTCAGAGATCCTACTTGGGTACCAGTTCCTGATTCGCTAATCCCCTAATGTACAATGCGAAAACGTGCGGTATTCGAGAGTTACACCTTTTAACTATGCCCTACGACTGTCGATCCCCTTTTAAACACATGTTTGGCATGCCACTTCCCGATAGCATAGAGTATCAGCAAAGGTTTACGCAATAAGTAGTTTTGGGATTTAGAAAATCTTTGAAAAGACTTGTGGTTCCTATGTTCATAAGGCTTTTTCATTGTAAAAACAGATTTGTTAATTTTCTCTTGACATCTTACTTTGAATGTAGTATCATAATTAGAAAGGACAACATCCCAATCGTTGTCCTGGGGCGTCGGCTGATCCCCGACACTATACCCAAACTCAAACACCTGTAAATCACCCGCTGACCCGTGGGGGTTATCCCCTACGGGAACGCTTTCAAGTGATATAGGTGTAAGATTTACAGGAAGCCCTCGCTTCCCATTTTAGAAAAGAATAGATGTTTTGGCGGTGCATAGCACACGCTGTAACGTATGCTATGCACCAATCTTTGCCAAGCGAAGGAGGTGAAAAGCCATGGCGCGCATCCGAATTGCACGAAGAGCGGTCGTTCGCAGCGTCCGCCGCCGAACAACAACTGTCCGGCGCACCGTGCGCGTAGTCCGTAGACGACTGCGCTAAACAAGGAAATATAGGGGGGAGTTTTATACTTCTCCCTATATCAAAGAAAGTGCCATAAACCCTTGTAACCATTGACTTTTCGCTTGTTTTAATTAGCGAAAAATGGTATAATATAGACAAGTCAATAGGGAGGTTGCCGCCTCCCTATTAGAACCGAAAAAGCGGGTTGCTTTTCTGGTTTTTGAACTTATCTGTATTGTATCAGAAAACATCAGAAAAAAGCAACCCCTAAAATTAAGGGAGTATTTTTCTGATGAACCTCATAGAAGTAATGGAACGTTTCCCCGACCAAGAAAGTTGTATTGAACATCTGGAGCGTGTCAGATGGCGTTCTATGCCGTTTTGTCCACATTGTGGTAGTGTGAGTATCAAACGGAAGAAAGAAGATACTATAGGGCGTGTAGGACGCTGGAACTGCCATGATTGTAAAGCCTCGTTCAAGGTAACGCATGGCACAGTCTTTCATGGAACTAAAATTCCCCTTCAGAAATGGTTTATGGCGATCGCTTTGATTCTAAATGCTAAGAAAGGTGTATCCAGTCATCAATTACAGCGCGATTTAGAGTTGAATCAAAAAACTGCTTGGTTTATACTTGTCAGAATACGCGCTGAAATGGCGAATAAGACAAGTTCTATTGTCTTACAAGGCATTATTGAAGCGGATGAAACCTATATCGGAGGCAAACCTCGTAAACCTAACAAGCGTGAAGACTTTGAATCCTCTAAACGTGGACGTGGCACAGATAAAACAGCCATTATCGGTGCTATAGAGCGAGGTGGGCAGGTCGTTGCTGAAGTAGCTAAAGGACTTACCGGGCGGCATATCCTTGAATTTATCCGTCGCGTCGTCAGTACGAAAGAATCTGAACTTATGACGGATGAATATCACGCTTATAACACCTTGAGTAGGGACTTGAAGCACGAAGTTATCAACCATCAAGTGCAATATGTTGATGGTGATAAGCACACAAACACCATCGAAGGCTTCTGGTCTCTATTGAAGCGCGCTTGGTATGGGCAACATCACCATTATAGCTTTGGATATACACCACTCTACGTCGCTGAAAGATGTTATGTTTACAACAACCGACACCGAGAGACGATATTTTGGAAGTTTATCAATGATAGTATGAGATTACCCAGTAAGGAGGCTATGAAATGACAGATATTCATCAGCGATTATTACCTATAAGAACAGTAAAAGATGCAATATCAATTCGCAACGAATCTTGGAGCGGGAACCCATTGATTCCTAAATGGGTAAATCAAGAAGAAGTAGGATTAGATTGTTTTTATACTCCATCTGATGTTGCACGAGAATGTAGCGAAAGTTTATATTCCATAATGCAAAAAGATGGTGTAGATACTGAAAATTATCACTTTATTGATCCAAGTGTAGGGACTGGATCATTTTATAATCTGATGCCAGAAAATCGTCGGACAGGCATTGATGTTCTGCCAAGCCATCCCGAATTTATAGGGAAAGATTATTTAACTTGGCTGCCAAATGACGCACATCAGAAACAATATGCTGTCTTAGGCAACCCGCCATTTGGCTATCGAGCGTGGCTTGCTCTTGCTTTTCTAAATCATTCGGCTATCTATGCCGATTATATAGGCTTTATATTGCCTATGGCATTCCAAAGTGACGGGAAAGGCAGCCCTAAATTTAGAGTAAAAGGAGCAGAACTTGTTCTATCTACAAGATTATCATGTAATGATTTTGTAGATATAAGCGGAGATACAGTTAAACTCAATACGCTATGGCAAATATGGAGACGTGGTATTAATCGTCTGAAAGCACCCAAGACATGTAATAACTGGGTAGATTTGTTTACAGTTGACACACGAAAAGAACGTCTTTGTGGACAAAATCGTATGCAAGATGCAGATTATTTTCTTCAAAGAACGTTTTACGGGGAACCTCCTCGCATTGTCAGAGACTTTTCACAAGTCCGTTATGCTTGTGGTTATGGGATAATTCTAAAAAGCGAACGCGATAAGATTAAACGGTTATTAAACAACATCGACTGGCGCGATTATTCCAATCTTGCTGTGCATAATTGCAGACATATATCCATGTATCATATTCATAAAGCTATAACAGATGGGGGATTTATTGATGCTTGATGCTGTTCAGATAATGCAGAAGATAATAGAGGGGTATGCCAACAATCCAAAGTGGCTAAATGTGCCATTAGGGGGTATTAAGACATTAAGCAACACACATGTTGGCAAGGTAGGTGAAGACTTTATCAAAATGTGGTGTCAAAAACATCACCTAAAATGGTCATCTCCGTCAAGTACTCAAAGCCCTTGGGATATACGGATAGAATCTATTACATTTGAAATCAAAAGTGCTACGGAAGATGTAAATGGTAATTTTCAGTTTAACCATATACGTCGTCATCGTGAATATGACGCTTTACTTGTTTTAGGTATTTCCCCAAACGATATTCGGTTTGACGCTTGGGGGAAAGATACTGTAGTACAAGATAAAGCTGGGCGTTTAGCTACCATGGACAAAGAGTCGAATGCTACTTTTAAGATGACTAAAAAGCCTTCCGATTTACGCCCAATTGATCATTTTGTTGACGGAATTTATGAACTTGTCATAGATTTGAGAAAATCAGAAGACACTCTGTTAACCGAAAATTAACCAATCCCAAAACTACTTATTGCGAATAAAAAAAGGAATCTATATGAGCAATACCTTCGCCAATTATCCGCATTTGAGTTGGATAGATGTGTCCTGAATATAACCCATGGGGCCCGTGATGTTCCAGCCTCTTGTAAATAAAAATACCTTCACGGGGTTGCGAAAGTATTTTTAAATAGGGTTCCCGGTAGGGTTGCGTAGGGGTGGGGTTTCCCCGCCCATTGTTGAGGGGGCTGCTTCCTTGTAATGATGTGGGTGCTGATGCGTTGGGTGCCGTGTTCTCATCTGGGCGAGGGTACCTACAAAGAAATCCGCAAAAACCCTCTACGATTTTTGGCGAAGGTATTGATATGAGAACATTTATCGCCGGATTTGTTCTCCTTGTGTGCCTTGGGACTTCGAGTGCTACTGAACTGTCTGACGCTGAGCGAGTCGTCCTCGAAGATCAAGCCCGCCGGGATGCCGAAAAAGAGGGCGATGAAAAGTTTTGGGCGTTGGCAACCTTCGCTGGCACTACCCTTGTCAGTCCCTATCTCAGTCTTCCCGCACTCGCGGGTGCATGGTACTACCAGCCTGCGCTCCCTGCATATCGGTCCAGGGGAAAAGCTCCAGTCGCCATTGAGATTTACACACACACCTATAAATCCGTCTACAGACGCACTGCGATCCGAGGGGTCTTGATTGGGGCACTCGGCGGTAGCACACTCTACTATCTGACCCGGCGCGGAGTCGGCTTCACGTTTGTTCGAAGTTGGTAGCCCCGTGCCTGATGAGGACATCTCTGATGAATGATAAAACTATAGATTACATCGCGACGCTCGGTTTAGACATGCTCAAGCGTGCTGTCTTGTGTGTTTTATATGAGAGGCGTTTATTGTTACGTAGTGGTGCTCGCACCCCGGGTGGCTCCCCTTACTCCCCGCTTCTGAGTACGAGGCATATTCGCGAACGTTTTGGGATGCGGGATGCTACCATAGTTCATAAAATTCTCAGTGATTTTAAATTGGATAAGTATGTAGAGAGTGCATGGGTACCACATCAAGGGAAATCATGGCAAATTACAGACAAAGGTGTGCAAGTCATCGAAGGGTAAGTTTCTGTGTAAATGTTACACCCGTGTAACATTTACGCGGTGTAAGTCACCGTGATAGTGTCCCGTGAGGTATAACGATGAGCAACAAGAAATTGGCACAAGCAGGGTTATTCTGTCTCAAAGAAGCCGCCTACAATGTATTGTTAGAAGTTGTACTGCCACCGGAAATTTAGACCACTCCCTAATATAACTAAAGTTTGGACAATATTATGAATTAAGATGACAGTAAGCAGAATTTGTTCGGGTAGGTATGCATTTAAAGGCACAATAAGTCGTTTTGGACTAACAGGTTCATGGCATTTTGGCTTTTCCGAACTCTCGACATGCCCTGTCCAGGGTGCGCTTACACACTTCGTATTTGTCTAATGCATTCCTAAAACATTTCACATACTTCTGCCAATCCGTAGAATTCCATTTCAGTTTGGGGTCAAGACAGAAACCCCATTTCCCGTGAGGTGTCCAAGTAGGATAGGGGCGTTCATGAAACCAATGTAAGATAGCAGAACCTATTGCCCAACGAACGCCATCCAAACGGCGTAAACAACGGATACTATCGCTATCGTTAGTTGATAAGAAAGCATCGCGTGTGATTTCCCTAACATCATCAGAACTGTTTTGTTTCACGAGACCAACTCTATATTGTCGCAGTCCCTCTGGATTTTTCTGTAGAACCCAATTTGAAACTTCGGCTCATGTAAAAAGTAAGTGCTATTTTTTTGAAGTTCTGTTAGCATGTGACGTA
>JAPOZO010000070.1 GCA_026706025.1 Candidatus Poribacteria bacterium | reverse complement strand
CGTCACATGCTAACAGAACTTCAAAAAAATAGCACTTACTTTTTACATGAGCCAATCTTTTAATTTTGAAAGTAAAGCCCGTATTTTGGTTATCGATTATTCACAGATGGATGATTCATCTTATGCTTTGCTCTTGTCGTATGTTTTACATGTTTGCAAAGAGAAACGCGATAAAAGAGAAGAAGTCGGTATCGTTCAAATGGTAGATGAAGCACATCGCATCTTTGATAATGAATCACGTCACAGTGATACGCTCGCCAGTTTGTTCAACCGTATTATGCGCGAGGGACGAACTTTTGATCATTCAATAATTCTTAGCCTTCAAAACGCTTCGCAAATTCCGCAACTTGTGATGAATAATCTTAATACGAACATTGTGATGCGTCAGAACAGCAGAAATGAAGCGGATTCCGCGACACAAACAATGGGAAGAGATTTTTCGGTGCGAGCCTTAGAACTGGGTACGGGTCATGCTCTTGTTAAGATGTTTGAATCACGTTTTGTTGTTGCTGCGCAGATGGCACCATCTCCATTTGAACTGATGCGTAGCGATAACACAGAGCAGAATACCAGCGAATGAGAGGTGAACAGTTCCAAATGGTCCGTCAAATTTTGCAGTACTTCAAGCCCTCAAGACGTGGGCGGCAGGTTGAAATGTTTCACGAGCTTCTCAGTGGCTCCAAACGGGTCTTGACAGATGAATTTGCTGTTGATTTTGGTGGAATTGCGGATGATATTGTAGAGATGCTCAGTAGTTCCCAAGTTCAGACAATGATACAAGAGGCACGTGAAACGATGGAAGCAGGTTCCTTGCGTAAGGTTGATTTTGGTAAATTCGATACTGCGACAGAATTAGAGAAGGGCGAAGTCGCTGCGATAGACGGAACTTTCGCACTGCCAATGCAGAAGTATTCAACAGGACAAGCGATCTGTGTTGGCATTGGGAGTCTCTCACATTGTCGACCGATGCAAGACTCTCTACACTATTGGTCAAGCAAGGTTTTTCTTTCTGACGCGACGGATGTGAGTGATTTCATTGAACGTGAGAAGCGAGGTCTTTTCGGCATATATCCGACAGCATACTTACGATATTATGAGGTTTCACACTGTCTTGAGGTTAAGGAGCCGTATTTATTTTTGGACGGTCCTTTGGTTGACGAGTCGCTTATAGCAACACAAGACGGAAGAGAGAGGTATACTGAGTTGTTTAAGAGTGAAAAATATCAAGCGATCGGTGTCATCAAAAATATAGGGAATCCTGTATTTACTAAATTTGCCCGTGCTCTCAACCCTGGTGAAATTTACGTGGTTGAGACTTTACAAGACCACTTAAATCAAGACAGTCCCGCGCGCAGATTTAAAATCGCTCGTGATATACTCAGAGGTGTTTTTAAGCCGCGTAAGAAGGCATTCGGTTTTGAAGTCCACAGAAAGCATTTAGACGATATGTTGCGGATCATGGCAGCAGATTGTCAAATGAAAAAACCAGGTCACGAAATCCCGTTTTTACTTAACCGAATTGATGAAGAAGTCCGTAAGAATTTCGACCCACGCATCTTAAAGGATCGGATTGCTGCTCAAATGGCAGCTGAAAGTGAAGAATTGTTTTTCGAGGAGACAGATGAGCGCGATTTTCGTTGAGGTCCGTGAAGAACCCGAATCCTAAGGCATAACTGACGCACACGGCTTCAGTCTCCATAGGCAAGTCTCACACGCTGATTGAAGCGGAAGGAAGAATTCATCAATGAAGCTTATGAAAAAACACGCTATACAACTACTCATCATACTTTTGGGGTTTGGATACACGCTTGTCGGATACACACACGGCGGCAGAGTTGCGGCAGACGGCTGACACAACGATCGTCAAAATGGCGGTCGCCATTGCCACAAGAATGCTGCCCAAGAACCTGTCCAAAACAACGAGGCCGTTGTGCCATCGATTGATTTTGCGTCTGGACGCACAGGCTACTATAAGGTCATCAGAGTGTATGACGGTGATACGATTACCATTGAAACCCCTATCGGTACAACACCGAGTCTGCGGTTGGTGGGTGTGGACACACCCGAAATAAACGCAAGTTCCCGGGCGGAAAAGCATCGTGCGATTGCGGCGCGTGATTATCTGCGTAACCTGATTCTCGGCAAGTACGTCTTCATAACGTTTGAAAAGTCGGAGACAACATTAGATGGCATTGCCAGAGGTCCGTTTTGCCGTCCGCTCTCCTACATCTTCATTTGAGACACAAAGGCGAACAGGAACATCTTCGTCAACCTCGAAATCGTTTGGCAGGGACACGGCATGAAATACTTCAAATACAGATTCGCCTATGAGAATTTCTTTCGGCTGGATCAAGCCGCCGCACAGAACCAGATAGACGCGCTGGTACTCGCAGCACCCGTTCAGCAATCACCGAATCCAGGCACTGCGTCCGCAAGGCGTTTACCTATAACGTGGGGGCACTTGAAAAAATGAAGACACCAGCGAGGGAGATATTTATGAAAAGGTCTTTACTGATTATCAGTTGCTCTGGTTCGAAAGATAAAACGCCAGGATTACTTCCCGCGGTTATGAGATATAAGGGTCCCCTCTATCCGACACTCCATAAAGTTATGAGAGAGGATCGCTTTCCGAAAAGCCTTGATATTCTCATCGTTTCAGCGAAGTATGGGTTACTCACATCGGGGGAACGGATTACGGACTACGATCAAAAGATAGACGAGAAACGTGCCAGAGAGTTGGGACCGAGTGTGCAGGAAAAACTTAAGATGTTTTTGGAGGGGAAGGACTACGACCAACTTTTCAACGGTTTATGGAAGGATTATCAGGCGGTGCTTGAGGGGTTTGATTTGGAAAAGCATTTTGAAAATGTGATTCCAGTAGAGATGAATAGAGGGAAAAGGATGTCGCAATTGAAAGTATGGATTACAGATTTGTTTGAATCCGAGAACCGAAAGTTTTGATGAGGTCTGATATGAAGGAAAGGGTTCGTGTATTTTTGAGTTTTGAGTTTGGTAAAGATGATAAAAAGCATCACAACTTCTACTCACAGGCAAAGTGCCACTCAAAATATGAGATTATTGATGAATCCCTGAATGAGCCGTATTATCCGGATGCGCAGTGGTTGAATAAGGCACGGGTGCAGATTAAAAAGTCAGATATCGTTATTGTAATGTTGGGACAGGATACACATAACGCCCCAGGTGTTGAAAAAGAGCTGGGAGAGGCTCATCAGCTAAAGAAGCCGATGTTTCAAGTTCGCCCACAGGGACGAACATACGGCGAAGTTCGTGGAGCCTGTGAAGTGATTCCATGGAAATGGAAGCAGATTGACGCGAAGATTGCCGAGAAATTGTCGGAGTTATGCAAGTGAATTCGGAGGTAAAATTTGAAGTTTGATTTCTT
This sequence comes from Candidatus Poribacteria bacterium, assembly GCA_026706025.1. NCBI lineage: Bacteria > Candidatus Poribacteria > Candidatus Poribacteria bacterium. The sequence continues at coordinate 11,274 of JAPOZO010000070.1, read as the reverse complement.
TAAAAAAAAGTCAGAACCCACACCTAATGAAATATTGGATTTCCCGACAATTAGGAACGCCTTCATTGAATACGTTAAGCATGAGAGTTGTATACTTCAACTTGACGATTTTAGTAAGGAGAAGTATGGAGGGCAATATATTGGTTATAACTGCGGATACAAAACGGATAGCGGGCACGATATCTTTCTCTCAGCAGGGCTTAATTTTCAGAAAAACCTTTCTGATGGCATCATTGCTGCAGGACTCGTGGTAAGATCGGTTTCAGGGTATGTCGAATCACACTATAAAGAGATGAAGGCACATAAAACTGAAATTGAAAATGCTTTTTCTCTTACAGGTATTGAATTTAAAACAATAGGAGGAACCCATAGAATGAGTATGGAAAAATTTCACATAGATTTAAGTCAGTCGGAAAACTGGAACGCTGAGTTTCGCTGGTTGCGTGAAAACCTTGAGAAGTTGTACTGGGTTCTTCGCGTGCATGATACTTTAGGGTGGGACACTGCTTCATCTGCTGAGAATTTTTCGGAGGATATTCCATTTTGAGTCAAGATGTAGTGAAGGTCAATTGGATACGAAACTCTGATGGCAATTGGTATTTACTGGATGAGTTGCCTCGAACTCTACCGAGTATGCGGTGCGATGGTATTTACATCTTATGGTATTTTGATGAGTCTCACGTGCCGCAAACCGTCAGGGTTGGTATAAAAGGCCGCAACGATCATTTAGGGATGATGCGTAAGGGTCCTGAATTTGAAAAGTACGCTGATCACCCTTTATACGTCACGTGGGCAGAAGTTAAACCGGCTTCTTTAGATTATTTACAAGGGATATGGTCTTATCTCTGCAAGGAATTAGAACCGCTTGTGGGACCGCGCTGTTCGCAAGGTGACGCGACCCGAGTGGTACTGCCATGGGCTCCTATTAAGGAGGCATCCGGAGCGTCAGCAGTAAAACAAACACCTACATCCCTTGAACGAGCCGAAACGGAAGAAACACCGCAAGAACAAGAAGCACCGGCAGACAGAGAAGTGCTCCGTCGTCAACGCCCTGCTGAAAAACGACGCGCACGCCGAGAAGCCGCTGCTGATCCTGCTGCGAGCGGTGAGACACGCACCATCACTCAAAAGGTGCGGGATTGGCTCAAAGCACGCCGACAAGCGCGCCAAGAAGATGCTGATCCTGCTGCGAGAGGTGAAGCATGCACCGTTTTGGACTCCGCAGAACCCACCCTTCAAAAACAAGAGACTTCGGAAGTACCCGCAATATCAGAACCTACTCCTCAACAACAAGGGGCTGCTATGAAGGAGGTTTCCGAAGCATCAGCAGACCAAACACCCACATCAGGTCCCAACCCGCAACAACAAGAGGCTATCCAGATAACAGAAGGCCCCCTACTTATCATCGCGGGTCCCGGCTCCGGCAAGACCTACACCCTCGTAGAACGGATCTACCATCTAATCTCCGAGAAGAATATCCAACCCGAGCAGCTATTCGTCTCCACCTTCACAGAGAAAGCCGCCGCCGAGCTCATCACCCGGGTCTCGTCAAGACTGACTGCCGATGACATTTCAGTCAATCTTAACGAGATGTATATCGGCACGTTCCATTCAATCTGTCTCCGCTTCCTTGAGGAGAATCGTGAATTTACCCGTTTGAAGCGAAGTTTCACATTGTTGGATCAGTTCGATCAACAGTATTTTCTCTATCAGAAGCTCTCTGAATATCAGAATATTGAGGGGAGCGAATACATTTTGGAAAATACCAGAGGGTGGTGGGCAGCAGAGAAACTCATGACGTGGGTGAATAAGGTGAGCGAGGAAGCACTGGATCCAGAAGATTTACTGAACGCCCCCGAGCCTGAAGTTCAGGCGTTAGGTCACTGTTATCAACAGTATCAGAAACATCTGGAAGAAGAGAACTATCTTGATTTCTCTACCATCCAGCTTGAAGCATTGCGTCTGCTTGAGGGACACCCAGAGATACTTAACGAAATTCGCGATAAAATCCAATATTTAATGGTCGATGAGTATCAGGACACCAATACCATCCAAGAGCGTATCCTGTTCAAACTTGCCGACCCCGACTTCAATCTCTGTGTCGTTGGTGATGACGATCAGGGGCTTTATCGGTTCCGAGGTGCCACGATACGGAATATCCTTGAGTTTCCACAGAACGATTTTTCAGGGGCTGTTTGTCAACAAGTCAAACTCACCACGAATTACCGCTCACACCCCAACATCATCGAATTCTATAACGAGTGGATGGATGCCGCTAATACCCCCGATTTTCCCGGTTGGACAGCAGATGGCAAGACCTTCCGGCATACAAAATCTATCGTTCCTGATGCTGGAAAGGATTTTGTAGAGATGCCCGCCGTGCTGAAAGTTTCAGGGGATCCCGAATCAGAGAATTGGCACGAGGAGGTCCTCGCCTTCCTTAAGCGTCTCAAGGATAACGGGGCACTGACAGATTGGAATCAGGTCGCGTTTTTGTTCTGGTCGGTACGAAATGAGAAGGCCGTTGCCCTGGCGAAAGCGTTGGAGGCAGACGGTATCCCTGTCTACTCGCCCCGCTCCAATCAATTCTTCGATCGCGAGGAAATCCGTTTGATGATCGGCGCGCTGATTTTCCTCTTTCCCCAGTTTCCAGAAGTTCGGAAATGGAGGAGCAATGCTAAGTTTGAAATTTGGGACTATTACGATGAGAGGTGTTTTCGAGCATTCACGACCGAACTCCGTAAGCCGGAGAACGAGGCGATGTTGATGTGGTGCCGGTATCGGGCAAAGGAGCATCGCGCGCTGACAAAGGGAACAGACTACAGCTTCTCAGGACTGTTCTATGAGTTGTTGCAGTTCCCGTTGTTCAGTCAATATCTGGGAACGGCAACACAAGGGAATGTGATTGATGGGCGTCCTGCCCGAAACTTAGCGATCTTCTCGCAGTTACTGAATAAGTTTGAGTATCTCCATCATATTTCCGTCCTCACACCCAACAATCTCGATGGACATCTCCGGCGATTGTTCAATCAGTTTCTCCGTTTCCTCAAGGATGGCGGGATCGACGAATACGAGGATGCGTCCGAATACGCGCCGAGCGGCTGTGTATCGTTTATGACGATCCACCAGTCGAAAGGTTTGGAATTCCCTGTCGTGATTGTGGATTCAATGTACTCCGTGCCTCGCAAACAGTACACGGAACTGGACGAGTTGCTACAGCACAATTACTACAGCAAAGAGACGTTTGAGCCGTTGGATCAAACCAAGTTCTACGATTTCTGGCGACTCTATTATACTGCATTTTCCAGGGCACAGAATCTCTTGCTTCTCACGTGTCAAGAGCAGACAAAAGGGCGGAAGGTTCCGTCAAAGTATTTCAAGCCTACCTATGACCCGGTGCGTTCTTGGCGGGATAGGGCGTTTCAACCTGAACGTCTCACCCTTGAAACGATCAAAGACGTGACGTTGAAGAACGAGTATTCGTTCACGTCGCACATCACTGTTTTTGAAGATTGTGCGAGGCAGTATAAGTTCTACCGAGATCTCGGCTTTGCTCCGATCCGTCGGAATCCGATTCTCTTTGGGACGTTGGTGCATCAGACAATTGAGGACATCCATAAAGCTGTCTTACGGGACGAGGAGCAGATCGTCACAGAGGCACAAATTGAGGACTGGTTCAACGCCAACTATACGCATCTCTCGCGTCAGGAACGCCTCTACCTGAGTCCTGGCGGACAAAAAGCAGCATTGGATCATGTCCTAAATTATGCGCACCGCGAGCGAAGGACCTGGGATCGGCTTCGCGAGACAGAAGTTGCGGTGTCGCTCGTCAAGGAAGCGTATCTTCTCAAGGGACATGTGGATCTGGTTCGAGGTGAAGACGACACAGTAGAGATTGTTGACTTCAAGTCCGAAAAGAAACCAGACCTCGTGAGCGAGTGGGAGAAAATAGAGCGTTACCGTCGTCAACTGGAGGTATATGCGCACATCATTGAAGGACGCACGGGGCAGACAATTAGCAAAATGCACCTCTACTATACAGGTGAAGATGACGGCAATCCGTATGTCAGTTTCGACAAGGATGCGCGTTCTATTGGGCAAACGATGGCGACATTTGACGGCATTGTGGCGCGTATTGAGAACAAAGACTTCGAGATCGCTGCCCGTCCAGAGCGGCTGTGTCGGAATTGCGATATGCAAGCATACTGTGATGCGATGTAGCTAAACGCAACGACTTAACAAAAGGAGGTCTCTTTTGGCAGAACAAACCAAACTCAATGTTTCTGAACCTGTAGAATCCGTTGAAACCTATGAATTCGATCCTATTCAGGGCTATCCGATGCTAAACTGGAAGGGCAAACGTTCGTTCCGGTCCACACAATATTTTCCTGCTCAACTAAAAGAGACATACGGAGAGGAAGTAGATGGCTGGACAAACAAAATCTATTGGGGCGATAACTTACAGGTGATGAGCCATCTGCTCAAGACTTATCGTGGCAAGATTGACTTGATTTACATCGATCCCCCGTTCGACTCCAAAGCCGACTACAAGAAGCAGATAGCACTGAGGGGGAAAAAGGTGGAGAACGACCGGACAGCTTTTGAGGAAAAGCAGTATACGGACATCTGGACCAATGATGAGTATCTTCAGTTCATGTATGAGCGGCTCATTATGCTGCGTGAGCTTTTGAGTGAAAAGGCAAGCCTTTATCTCCACTGCGACTGCCACAAAAACCATCATCTCCGTTTGATTTTGGATGAAGTGTTTGGTAAAGGTAATTTCGTCAATGAAATTATTTGGAAATATAAGTGGGCAAGTACAGTGAAAAAGAAGTTCTCTCAAAAGCATGATACGATTTTTTGGTACGCCAAAAGTGCTGAAAATTGGATTTTTAATTTAGATGAAATGCGGGAACCCTACACAGAACAGCAATTAAACGGTTATAAAAAGGATGAAGATGGTTATTACACATTGGATTCCTCAGGGAAAAAATGGTACGCACACCCAAAAGGTCAACTGCCCTCAGACTTATTTGAAATTGGAATTATCAGCAGAAAAGCCAAAGAGCGGCAAAAATTCCCCACCCAGAAACCCGAAGCCCTACTTGATCGTATCATCAAAGCCTCATCGAATCCTGGGGATCTCGTCTTCGATTGCTTTATGGGTAGCGGCACCACACAAGCGGTTGCGATGAAACTCGGTCGCCGTTTCATCGGAGCAGATATCAACCTCGGAGCAGTGGAAACCACCACAAAACGCCTTGCACGTCTCGCCACGGATATCCAGGAAGATAATACTTATCGTTTGGAAAGTGGGGGGGGGGCAGCCTCTTGTCTACACAGGTTTTGAGGTCTATAACGTCAATCACTATGATGTATTTCGTAACCCGGTTGAGGCGAAGGATCTTCTCATTGAAGCTCTGGAGATTCAGAAGTTTCCTTCTGGTAGCACTTATGACGGTGAAAAAGATGGTCGCATGGTCAAGATCATGCCGGTCGATCGCATCGCCACCCGTGCAGATCTCAACGAACTGATTACTGGATTTGACTATAGGGTATTTCAGAGACAGCAGGAGCAACATCCCACACGTCCAGTTGAAAAGTTGCTGCTGGTCTGTATGGGGCATGAACCCGATCTCGCTGCTGCCCTGCAAAACGAAGTATCTTATAAACTTGACATAGAAGTGATGGACATTCTGCGCGACAAGTCCAATTTAGAGTTCAAGCGCGAGTCCGAAGCGAAGATCGTCCGTCGCGATGGTCAGTTAATCATAGAGCAGTTCTACCCGATGAACCTGCTCCAGAAGTTGAGCCTGATGCAGGAGAACGTTGAAGATTGGCGAGAGTTAGTCGAGTCCGTGAAAGTCGACTTTAACTACGACGGTAAAGTGTTGAATCCGTCAGAGGTCGATCTACCGGAGGATGATGAATTCGTCAAGGGGACGTACCCGATCCCCGCAGATGTAGGCACAATTCGGGTGAAAATCACAGATCTGTTGTCGGAATCTTTGGAGGTGACAGTGGAATAACCCCTCAGATGAAGATAGGCAATCGGTCTGTTAAACAGAAGGAGGTATCTTTTGGCAACACAGACCGATGGGACCTATGAATTTGAGCCTATTCAGGGTTATCCGATGCTCAATTGGAAGGGCAAACGACCTTTCCAGTCCACACAATATTACCCTGCGCAGTTGAAAGAAACATACGACGAGGAAATGGACGACTGGCGAAACAAGATCTATTGGGGCGATAACCTACAGGTGATGGGCCATCTGCTCAAGACGTATCGTGGCAAAATTAACCTGATTTACATTGACCCGCCTTTTGACTCCAAAGCAGACTACAAGAAGAAGATAGAATTGAGGGGCAAAAAAGTAGAAAACGACCACACCGCCTTCGAGGAAAAGCAGTACACGGACATCTGGACGAATGACGAGTACCTGCAATTCATGTATGAGCGGCTGATTTTGATGAAGGAGTTGTTGGCGGATGATGGGTCTATCTACGTGCACTGTGACTGGCGGATGAATAGCTATATACGATTAATTTTGGATGAAGTATTTGGAAAAGCAAATTTTCAGCGGGAAATTATTTGGGACATAACCGTTCTTAGCGGCTATAAAAGCGTTGCTCAGAATTGGATTCGTGGGCATGAATCTCTCTTCTATTATTCCAAAAACTCGACCAATTTTATCTTTAATAAACAATATACGAAACACGATGAGAAATATCTGTCTCGATTTAACAAAATTGATGAGGATGGGAGACGGTACTTTGATGGCAGGGGTAGAAGGAGATATTTAGATGAAGTGATTCAAAAAGGAAAGTCTGTAGGTGATGTCTGGAGTGATATTATGTCGTTTCAGCAAATTCCAACGGCCAAGGAGAGAATCAACTACCCTACCCAAAAACCCGAAGCCTTGCTCGAACGCATCATCAAAGCCTCATCCAATCCCGGCGATATTGTCTTCGACTGCTTCATGGGAAGTGGTACTACGCAAGCGGTTGCGATGAAGTTGGGTCGCCGCTTCATTGGAGCGGACATCAACCTCGGAGCGGTGGAAACCACCACAAAGCGTCTCCTGGGTCTGGCGGCAGAGATTCGGGAAAACACGGATCAGGGGGAGTTAGACCCAGAATGGCCCCAACCCTTTTACATTGGTTTTGAAGTCTATAACGTCAACGACTATGATGTGTTCCGAAATCCCGTTGAGGCAAAAGCACTGCTCATAGAGGCGTTAGAGATTCAACCACTCCTCACCGGTGGCATTTACGATGGTGAAAAAGATGGTCGCATGGTCAAGATTATGCCAATAGATCGTATCGCGACCCGTGCGGACCTCAATGACCTCATCTTTGGTTTTGACAATAAGGCATTTCAGCGTCGGCAAGAGGAACACCCCACACGTCCAGTTGAAAAGTTGCTGCTGGTCTGTATGGGACATGAACCTGACCTTGCCGCTGCTCTGCAAAACGAAGTCGCGTTTGATCTTGACATAGAAGTGACAGACATCCTGCGCGACAAATCCAATTTAGAGTTCAGACGCGAGTCCGCAGCAGAGATCGTCCGCAGCAGTGGGGAACTGGTCATAGAGCGTTTTTATCCGATGAACCTGCTCCAGAAGTTGAGTTTGATGAAAGAGAATGTTGAGGATTGGCGTAAACTGGTTGAATCTGTAAAGATTGACTTCAACTACGACGGTGCTGTAATGAACCCGTCGGTGGTTGATCTGTCGGATGGCGATACATTCGTTGAAGGCACTTATCCGATACCAACGGATGCCGGCACGATCCGAGTGAAAATCACAGATCTGTTATCGGAATCTTTAGAAATGATAGTGGAATAGGAGGAACAAAGATGGCACGAGCAACACGAAACCGGATTAACCTTGATTTCGCTTTCTTCACGTATCTACGGATCTTTTATGCTGAAAATCGCGGTCGGATTCGCAACCATTTCCGGGACCTGTCCAAGAAATTCCTGGATTTCAACGATCCAGCGTCGGGGGCGTTTTTGCGGCAGCCGCAGTTTGAGGCGTTAGAGATGTATGTTTTCCTCAAGGAATATCTGGACAATCGGTACGTTCACGAGATATTCACCGACTGGCACGAACAGCAAAACGGGTTTGAAGCCCGGTCGAATCTTGGTGTCGAGCAACTTGGGTTGTTTGGTGACCTGGATGAGGGGCAGTATCGGCAAGTATTCAATTATATCCGCCAATCCGGAGTGCGCAGTTACCCAAACTACATCTTCGCGCTCCCGATGGGAACCGGTAAAACGATTCTCATGGCGACCTGTATTTTCTATGAATTCCTGCTCGCCAACAAGTTTCCGAAAGATGAAAAGTATTGCCATAATGCATTGGTATTCGCTCCGGATAAAACGGTTCTACAGTCACTCAAAGAGATTCAGACCTTTGATATGGGGCGTGTCGTGCCGTCTGAGTACGTCAGTTTCTTATCAAGTCATATCCGGTTCCACTTCCTTGATGAAGCCGGAACTGCACTTTCAACGATGGATCGTTCGCTGTTTAACGTCATCATCTCCAACACCCAGAAGATTATCCTCAAAAAGCAGCATACCGAGAGAAGTGCGAGTGAGCGTCTGTTTCAGAGCGGACAACCGACCTATGAACCGGGAAGCGTCTACGATGAAGCCGCCGACCTCTATGACTTTGACACACCTGAGGATGAGAACGAGTTGACGACCAACCAGCGTTTCCAAAAGTTGACGCGACTTGAGCAACTCGGTATTTTCGTTGATGAAGCACACCACGCCTTCGGCAGTAAACTGGCAAGAGATATGGGGGTTCAAACATCAAGGACCAGTCTCCGGCTTACGATTGATGAATTGGCAGCGAGTTTGAAACGCGCCGGAACCCGTGTCTGTGCCTGTTACAACTTTACAGGGACCCCTTACGTCGGGCAGCAGGTGCTTCCTGAAGTCGTCTACGGCTATGAATTGAAAGAAGCGATCGATAAAGCGTTTCTCAAGAGAGTGATGCTCCATAGTTACACCAACCCGCGAAGCGCGGAGTTTGTCAAACTCGTTGTTAAGCATTTCTGGGAGAACCATGGCGAGCAGCGTCACGAAGGCATGCTACCGAAACTCGCCCTCTTTGCCGCCACCATCAGCGAATTGCAGAACGAGCTCCGCCCTGCCGTCGAATCCGTATTGGACGATCTCGGTGTCCCAACCTCTCGCATCCTCGTCAATGTCGGTGATCCCAGGTTGACTTCTAACGATGAACTGCGTGAATTCATCAACTTGGATACCGCCAGATCCGAGAAACAGTTTATCCTGTTGGTGAATAAAGGGAAAGAGGGATGGAACTGTCGCTCGCTGTTCGGTGTCGGGCTTTATCGCAAGCCGAGATCGAAAATCTTTGTCTTACAAGCGAGTATGCGATGTTTACGTCAGATTGGCGAGGGACAGCAGATAGGACACATCTACCTCTCAGACGAAAATACACAAATTCTGGATGATGAATTGCAGCAGAATTTCCGTGTCAGTCTTGAGGAGGTCCGCAATACCGGTGTAGAGAAACGCGATTACAAAGTGCGGGTCAATACGCCGCCGGTAAAAGTGAAACTCCAACGTATCCGAAGAATGTATCAACTGGTAGAGAAGCCCCCGCAAGACGGGCTCTGTTTAGAACTCGATCAGGCAGACACAGAGAAATATCGTATCGAATACGAGCGACGCGAAGGTCTCTCCGCGGCACAGGCGGTTTTAACAGAAGATGTAACCGCATACAGGGAAAAACGCGAATTCAGTCAGTTGACGCTGTGTGCAGAGATCGCCCGCTACCTGAATCATTCACCCTTAGAAATAGAGAATATCCTGACGAACACACAAGAAGGGATGGCGGAGATTCTACGGAATGTCAACAAGTTCAACCAACTCCTCTATGACGAGATTATTCCCCGCCTTTTCCACGCGCTATATGAGCTGAAGGAAGATGAAACCCACGAACCCGAAGAAATCGAACTCGTCAAAGAACCAGAAGAAGGATACTACACAGTCCGAGCAAATCCAGATTTGGTAGTCAAAGACGACGCGCCCGAAGTGCCAAATTACAAACACAAAAGCTTCCATCTCGACACCTATGCCTTCGACTCCAAGCCGGAACACCAATTATTCTGGTCTCTATTGACCGAAGGAAAAGTGAAGGAAGTCTATTTCACCGGCATGCTGACACACGGGCAATCCGACTTCTATATCCAATATATCGATCCGGATTCCTATGCTGTCAGACGATATTACCCCGACTTCCTGATGCAAAAGGACGACGACTCGTGGGTGATTGTAGAAGTGAAAGGTGATAATAAGATTGATGACGACATAGTCAAGGCAAAGGCATCAGCGGCGGAACAAAGAGCAAATGCAAGTGATATGTCTTACAAGATTATTAAGGGCAGCGACGCGGGGGCCCGACGGTATCAAGCGTTGCTGGAGTAAGTCCATTAGGAGAATCTTATGAACACAACCACCCCAATAACCCTTCAAGAGATCGTAGCGGATTTTATTGAAGATATGAGTGAGTCCCTTAAAGCAACTTTCAGGAATACCGCTAAGGACGATCTCATTGCCCTTCATCCCGGTTGGGGCAAGGGTATCCGAAACAAGTACAACCTTTGGCACGATAACGCACTCGTGAAATCTCTCGGTGTCGACCATCCCGACGATGCCTCAATGATCATCATCAAAGCCGTCTGGAAAGCATTGCGGGAGTCCGAATCTCTATGAGTGAAGCACTTGTCGAGCAGGAAGTCAAGACTTATTTCACTGACCGATTTCCCCAGTTTTCTGTATCGCAGCAGTGTGAAGTTTATTTTGGCACGAAGGGTGGCATCGCGGACATTGTCTTGCACCAGTCGATTAAGGATGAAAAGGGATACTTTGTCGCGATTGCGGAGTGTAAAAAGTGGCCCCTGCCAGTACTACGCTCTCGGGCGCGCGCGCAATTAAAAAGTTATATGAGTACAACTAATACGCGATATGGGGTGCTCGCTGTCGGCACGGATCCCCGGAATTGGGAGTTTTGTGAAAACAAGTATAACAATTGGTTCGTGGAGATTACGAGAGAAGAATTTGAAAAGGGTATTGAGAACTGGTGCCCTGTCTCTGTTGAATCTTCAGAGATAAACCGGCAACGTGAGCAAAAAATTGCACACTGGTGGCAACGGAGCGCGTTTTCTTTCCTTAACCTGTTTTTTATAGGACTTACGCAATAATGTTTGACATAACCTCATAGAAGGGGTAATATGTTC
>JAPOZO010000069.1 GCA_026706025.1 Candidatus Poribacteria bacterium | reverse complement strand
ACTTTCTACGCCGTTAGTAACATTGGTGAGCTCTATGTCCCTGTTGAATGTCGGGATGCGGTTTTCGCGCGCGCACGCGTCAAGTTGTTCGCGCATCAGGAATTGAGACATCTCAACCGGATTTTCACACACATTCGGCACGGTGGCGTTGCGGTCGTGGAGGGACAGTGGGAACAAATTACCACTGTTATGGACTATATCCAACGCCACAAACAGGATTTGATCCAGCAACCTGATCGTAACACTAAACGACGGAATCGGAGAGATTCGCATCAGAGATCTGCGAGTGGCGCGCTGAAAGAAGCCTTAGCGCGACTCATGTGTTGGGCAGATGCTGACGGAATCTTACAAGTTGAACCTACGCCCGCCCTTCCTTATCTATTGGAGTTTGCCGGTGAGCCAGCAGAAGTGAATGAAGGCAAACCTTTTCTCCTGCCGCTCATAAAAATTCAACAGATTCAAGACGCGCTCGCGGAGACCTACCCTATCCGGGCACTTGATGTCTCGCTCGTTGCTTCCGAAAACGTTCTCGCGCCGCGTTCACAAGAGACGGTTGAATGCTTTCAGGAGGCACTACAGTATATCCGTTCACACGCCCCTACTAATAAAGTTGCTGACATCGGGTGTGGCAGTGGGTGTTTGACCCTGTTAGCACGACAGGAATTAGGTAAGCAGACTGAAGTGTATGCATCCGACCTGCTCCCAGAAGCAATCGCGACGACGAAGTTGAACATCCAACGCCTCCTCCCAAATTCAGACGCTATAGCGGTTATGCCTGTCGGTGATCTGTTTGATCCTTTTGCTTCCTATCAGTTTGATGTGATTATCTTCAATGCCCCGTGGGTTGTCGCCCGTGTACGCAACCGCGCTGAACTTGCTATTCACGATGAAAAACAGCAAACAGTGAAACGGTTTTTTGCACACGTCTCAAATTTCCTGAAACCTGATGGTGCTGTTGTGTTGGGGTATGCAGACGCTTCCGGTCCGAAGGCGATTGAGAATCTGGAGGCAATCATTACGGCGGCTGGTTTTAGGGAGGATGCCTGCTTTAAGAGACGAGTCGCAACGCATCGGTCGAAACGGAAGTGGGAGCAGATTCGGGTGTCCGTTTTACGTCGGAAATAGAGGCATCAAATTTTTCTCTAATTTTTACCCTAAATCCGGTAGGTGCGGTGTTTTTGCTGGGGTGTTTCTCTCCTAACCGCACCATAGGTGTCAATTTAGGGATTTTTCGTGCCATTCTCGTCCTATTAAGCCTGAACTGTGATTTCTGTGATTTTTCTGATTTTTGTGATAAGATCTCTGATGGAAAATAAGATGCTGATTGTGGTGTTGAAGTTTCTACAGAGATGGCGTTCCTACGGAACTGCTGAGTCGTCAGGACTCGGTTTTCAGTTTTCAGTTGCTTGTGATGGGTTCTCTTATCATGGGAATCATAGCAATCAGAGAAATCACAGTCCCGTAGGTTGGGTTGAACGGATACCCCAAAACGCTGAAAACTAATACAAGACTCAACCTACACCAGAGGGGGCACGCCAAACCGAAAACCGAGAGAAACCCAACGCTTTGTCGGTTTCCGGGCACCTGAGGGTTTCAAGTTGGGTTTCACTACGTTTTTGGATGTATATGACGACAAGTTGGATTTAGGGGTATTGGCAGACCAACATCTACTTTCTTAACACCATTCAACCTAACGGAAATCCGCAGAAATACGCAGAAACACCCTATCAAAGACCCCTATCAAAGACCCCAAGCAAAAACACCTACGGGACTAATCAAAGACCAAGACGATCCAGATTACGATTTCACGGAAGATGAAATAGACATGCTCGGTGCTTTCGGGGATGCTCTCAAGGATTTCCGAACACAATCTGAGCTATCCACAGATGCGGTTGAAGATGACAATACAGTGGATAACGAAGATGCAGCGGCGAAGCCTAGGTCTTCAATAGCAGAGCACTATGTTAGGGAGACAACCGAGGAAGAACGTAACACACTTGCGGTACAGATCGCGGAAATGCGTATAAACGCAGCGGGTTCCAGACCCATCGCGTGGAAAGATATCCGCGAGCAGTTCGGTCTCAAGAACGACCAGTTCCATAAGGTTATTAGGTTGTCAAAGGGCTACAGAGATGCCGTTATCGCTCGGATTAAGACTCTCAAAGCCCAAGATGGTGGTTGGGAGTATAACGGCAAACTCGGTAGCCTAACTGGGATTGACAATATAGAGGATTTTCTCAAGTAAACCACTTTTGAAAAAAGAGAACCGTTTCCATCAATTGTCTATAGCATTAAGAATATTCTCCAGGAACCTATCTTTCGGCATAGCTCCTGTGAAACGTCCGATAACCTCTCCATCTCGAAATACGATATAAGTTGGGGTGGCTCGGATTTGATACCTTTGTGGTATTTCATTACTTTCATCAATGTCGATCCTGGCAATCGTGAAGGTGTCTTGGTTCTCTAATCCGACTTCGGAGACAACTGGCTCCATCATACGGCAGAAGGGTCACCATTCCGCATAAAACTCAACCACGACAGGGAGTTCCGATTCGAGGACAACTGTATCGAATGTCTCATCGTCGACGAGAATGGGGATCTCTGGGGGCTCATCGACAGGTGGGAACGTAATCGTGTAACCGATCTCATTACCCGCAGTGTCGATGGCATACACCTCAATAATATAGGTAAACCCACTCTCCAGTGCTTTCGCGTAGCGGCGTTCAACGATCCCTTTATTGCCCTCAATTTCACTCGACCAACCGACATTAGTCCCCGCTGCTGTGAAGAGTATAGCCTGACCAATTACCGGTTCGTTGAACGTAATTTCAAACCGTGTCGTGTTTTGCGTCGGTTGCGGCTCAATGTTGCCGTCGCTATCCATGGCGATTACATTCGTAATCTGAGGCGGCTCAGTATCAGGTTCGCGAACGGTATACCGGAGTGTTTGTGTGCCATCTGCCCAAGTGACGACCAGGACAAGCGTCCCTGGGTCAAAAGGACCTGATAGTGTCACTGTGTTATCAACGACCGTTGCGACTCCCGTGCTGGTGGTAAAGGCTTCTGGCGTATTATCGAAAGTGAGGACGATTGTATCGTCAATCTCCAGCTCCGATTCAGGTTCTGGGTCCGCACTGACGAACACCGCAGGCGGCCTGACAGTTTCACCAAGATGGTTCGCGACAAACACCAAGTCAAGAATATTGACAGTACCATCCGCGTTGACATCTGAGTTCAGAGGCTGATCTGCGGTGGATGTCGCGCCCAAGTCCGCGGCAATCTGTACCAGATCAAGGATGTTTATCGTTCCATCAGCATTGACATCAGCTGCCCTCAAGATGTCAATATCCGTCTCTTCTTCGGCGTAACTTGCTGCGAAAACGGATAGTGTTAAACTGAGTGTTAGCAATGAACAGATCAATTTTCTCATCGGTTTCTCTCCTTAATAATAGGACTTACACAAATCGCTCTACAGAAGGCAAACCGTAGGGGTGAGGTCCCCTCGCCCGTCTGAAAGAGTGTGCAAGTCCTTTCAAAATCTACTATAGTATACTAAAGTTTGGACAGTTTGAGTGGCATTTAAATTCCCATCAATCAGAGTTCAGATATTGCTTGGTGTTTGAACTGTGATTTTTCTGATTTTTCTGATTACTATGATAAAAGAGGTATTCGTTGTGATAAACGCTTTAGGTATTGCGTTGTCTTTATCTCGTAAATCATATAAATCCGATCAATCACGGTTCAGAACTTGGAGGAAGCATTCTCACAAACGCTTCAGCGGACATGGAGGTTATCTTGTAATCACATAAATCCCATAGGAATTCTCAAAAATTGTCCAAAGTTTAGTATAACGCCAGTTTGAAAAAAGGTATTAGAAACCGAAGCGGACGCAAATTAAGCAAAAAAGCAATATATTCACCCCAAAAGAGGTAATTTTTAGGGATTTAACCCCCTAAATCCCCCTTATCAGGGGGACTTTAAGACGAATGCTTCCGCCCTAAATATTTATCAAACTCACGTTAGTATAGTATATGAAGATTAAGAATTTAATCGGGTAATTCTAAGACGTATGATTAACAAGTGGATCGGTTCGTAGTAGTGCGATTCATCGCACGTTGCGTAGCTGCGACTATCCAATTTATTTGTTAAACCTCATTAAGCAATATTAAATAATAGAGTATCAATTTTTCGGTTTTTCCGCAGGCACAAACCCCGTAGGGTGTTTTTGCTTGGGTGTTTCCCCCAGGGTTTCCCCGCCCGACATTGATCGGAAATGTGCAAATTTAATATTGAAACTTGCTTAACTATAGAAAATATTACTTCGCTATCAACATCTTACGCGTCGCAGTAAATTCGCCTGCGGTGAGGGTGTAGAAATACACGCCACTTACGACCGACTCACCTTGTGCGTTCCTGCCATCCCAATACGCCGCACGGCTTTTGCTCTGATACATCCCCGCGCGTTGATGCCCTAAATCCAAATCTCGCACGACGCGTCCTTGGATGTCGTATATTGTTAGTGTCACATCCGCAGGGGTTGCCAATTGATACGGAATCCACGTCTCTGGGTTGAATGGGTTCGGATAGTTTGCTAACAATGCCGTCTCTTTTGGCGTGAATGCTGCGAGTAGCTGCGCCAGGAAGCGGATCCCTCGGACAGAAGTTGCATCCGTGAGGTTTGCCTGCTGTGCCTGTGTAATCCAGTGCTGCACGTCTTCCTGTGTGAGGTGCGCTGCGCCTTGTTGACGCAGAACAGCAGGTGCCGCTGCGACTTCTCCGATTGCTGCAGCGACGGCGACGAGGTCTTGTATGTTGACTTCACCATCGCCATTGACATCCGCAGCGTTTTCACCGACTTCACCTAATGCTGCAGCGACGGCGACAAGGTCTTGGATATTGACTTCACCATCACCGTTAACATCCGCTGATAATTGAGGGAACTCATCAGCATCCGGAGTCGGTGTAGGTACAACCTCCCAGAAAATAATAACGGAATCCGCATCTCTGATCGTAGCGAGGGTGCTACCATCCGGACTGAATGCTATATCTCTGACGTGCCCCGCACCTTTGAAAGTTTTGAACTTATTCCACATCCCGACATACCACAGATGGACGCTATCATCGTGTTCCCCTCCCGTAGCGAGAAAGTCGCCATCCGGACTGAACGCTACCAATACGCCGAATCCAGCCCACGTATTTCCTGTGCCTGTGAGCAGAGCAAGTTCTTTTCCTGTTTGTACATCCCATACACGGGCGGTACTATCTACACTTCCTGTAGCGAGTGTGTTGCCATCCGGCCTGAACGCAACACTCTTAACAAAATGACTATGCCCCGTGAATCTTCTTAGAGATTGGCCCGTCTTCACATCCCACAGAACGGCATCTTTACCATCCGTCAAAGCGATCATAGTGCTATCTGGACTGAACGCTACGCTCTCAGAGCCTAGAAG
Organism: Candidatus Poribacteria bacterium; assembly: GCA_026706025.1. Lineage (NCBI taxonomy): Bacteria > Candidatus Poribacteria > Candidatus Poribacteria bacterium. Next base: position 38,782 of record JAPOZO010000069.1, on the reverse strand, counting down.
GTAATCCACTCTGAGGGTGTGCCGGAGGCTTCCTGTCTCCACATCCCACAGATGGACGGAGTGATCATGATAACCCGCTGAAGCGATCAGAGTTCCGTCCGGACTGAATGCTACGCTATTGATGTAATGTTCATGTTTTCCTAAGACTTGCAGTTCATCTGTTCTTAGGTCCCACAGATAGAGGGTACCAGCACCTCTACTCCCTAATGCCAGAAGAGTTCCATCCGGACTGAATGCTATGGCCTCGACATTGGTGGGTGGTGTAAAGCTTCGTAGGTAGTTACCGGTCTTAGCGTCTCGCAGAACGACCGTTCCTCTCCCCGCTCCTGATTCTTCCAGAAGGGTTCCATCCGGACTGAATATTATTTTTTTTGTCCCCAATTCTGCCAGAAGGGTTCCATCCGGACTGAATACTATTTTTTCCCCCCCCAGTGGGCTATGGTCTATGAGCGTTCGCGGGCTACTATCCGCATCCGGTATGATTCTGATGAAACGCCCACCAGAGATATCGGTGGAACTGGTTACCAGACTCCCCGTATCCAAATCCCACAGATGGATAGTGCTGTACCACCCTCGGATTGCGAGCGTCCCTCCATCCGGACTGAACGTTACACCATACGCATACCCTTCAGGAACGTTGAAAAAGTTCACATAACCCCCTGTGGGGTATGGCGGCCAGACGACTTCCCCCGTCTCAGCATCCCATAGACGAACAGCAGCATTATCACTCGCGGATGCGATGATATTGCCATCGGGACTAAACGCTACGCCCGTGACCGAACTCATGTGCCCAGTGAGGGTTCGCAGCAGGCTCCCCGTCTCGGCATCCCATACACGGACAGTATCATCATAACTCCCCGAGGCAAGAGTGGTTCCATGGGGACTGAACGCTACGCTCCCAACCGCGCTTGTATGCCCAGTGAGGGTTCGCAGCAGGCTCCCCGTCTCGGCATCCCACACACGGATGGTTCCATGACCAATTCCCGATGCGATCATAACTCCATCGGCACTGAACGCTAACCGGCCGCCATGGATGCTAGGGACCAGAGGGATATACCCGCTGAGCTGGGCAAGTTCTTTGCCTGTGTTCACATCCCACACACGGATCGTCCTATCATAACTTCCCGATGCAAGCGTGGTTCCATCGGGACTGAACGCTATGCTATCATCAACCTGCTCCGTATGCCCAGTGAGGGTTCGCAGAAGGCTACCCGTCTCGACATCCAGTAGACGGATTTCTCGCCCAATCCCCAATGCAAGAATGGAGGCATTTGGGCTGAACGCTACGCTACTGGGCACCTGCTCATCCGGGGTGAGTAGGTCAAGTGCTTCACCTGTCTCCGCGTCGTAAAGCCGAACACCGACACTGCTCCGGACGGCTAACTTTGTACCATCAGCAGAATAGGCCATGCCATAAATATAGCCCTTGCCGATACGGAGTTTCGCACCTTCGGGTAGCCCCCATTTCGTTGTATCTACCGCAGCGGTGTGCGGTAATAATATGAAAAGTGAAAATGCGAACAGTATCAGTGTCCAAACCCAAGTCGTTTTCATGATAAAATACTCCTTTTTGGCATGGGTTAGGCGGTTCGGAAACCGCCCAACCTATCGTGCGCGCTTTCAATCGGCTATCCTATTTCCGTATCAGGAGTTTCCGCGTGGCAGTGAAATCGCCAGCGGTGAGCGTATAGAAATAGACACCGCTTGCGACGGGTTCACCGACAGCATTCTTACCATCCCAATACGCCGCACGGCTTTTGCTCTGATACATCCCAGCACGCTGATGTCCTAAGTCCAAATCTCGCACGACGCGTCCTTGGATGTCGTATATCGTCAGTTTCACATCCGCAGGGGTTGCCAATTGATACGGAATCCACGTCTCTGGGTTGAACGGGTTCGGGTAGTTCGGCAAAAGTGCCGTCTCTTTCGGTATCATTGCAGATAGCAGCTGCTCCAAGAAGAGAATGCCCAGTTGTGTCCTCGCATCTGTCAAATTTAACTGCCGTGCTTGAGTGATCCAGTGCTGCACGTCTTCTTGTGTTAGGTGCGATGCGCCTTCTTGCCGCAGGGCAGCAGGTGCCGCTGCGACTTCACCCAATGCTGCAGCGACGGCGACGAGGTCTTGGATGTTGACTTCACCATCCCCATTAACATCGGCATCATTTTCGTCAGTTTCTCCGATTGCTGCGGCGACGGCGACGAGGTCTTGGATGTTGACTTCACCATCCCCATTGACATCTGCCGTGACGCGCGCTGGTTCTGGTGGCGTGGGAGCAAGGTCCCACAGCAGGACGGTGTTATCACGACTTGCGCTGGCAAGCGTCTGTCCATCCGGACTGAAAGCAATGGACGCACCCCCGTGAAATCCGTGACCGAAGTTATGTCCTGTGAGTGTGCGGAGGCTGCTGCGCGTCTCAACATCCCAGAACTGGATGTAAGGCAACCCTCCCTTGAACGGGTCAGGAGATACCAGGGCAGCGAGTGTTTTGCCATCGGGACTAAAGGCTACATCCATGAAGGTCAGCTCCCTGTCCCTGAAGGTGTGGCGGATGCTGCGCGTCTCAACATCCCACAAGTGAATTCGAGAGAATCCGGAGGCAGCGAGTGTTTTGCCATCGGGACTGAGGTCCATCTGAAAGGACGAACCTATACCCATGGCAGGATCCAGACGGTTGCCCGTGTCAACATCCCATAAAATGATGTTGTCAACGTTGGAGTGGGTTTGAGAACTCAGGCTTGCGAGCATCGACCCATCACGGTTAAAACTTATATCAACTACAGGAAGCGTATGTTGGAGTGCGCGGAGCAGTCTGCCTGTGTTGATGTCCCATAAACCGATAGCCCCGTCGTGACTGCCACTTGCGAGTATCTGTCCGTCCGGAGAAAACAATGTTTTGGCGACAGTGTGGGCATGTCCTGTGAGAGTGCGGAGCAGTCTGCCTGTGTTGACGTCCCATAAACCGATAGCCCCGTCGTGACTGCCACTTGCTAACATCTGTCCATCCGGACTGAAAGCGACAGAATGAAAAGGATGGCCTGTCATCGTATAGAGGATGCTGCGTGTACTAAGATCCCATAAACGGATGGTGGGGGCAGTGCCGGCGTGACCGTCGCTGTCTCCACTCGCGGTTGCTAACATCTGTCCATCCGGGCTGAAGGCGACATCATTGATATTATTTGTATGGTCGTCTAAGGTGTGGAGGAGTTGTCCGGTCTCAACATTCCAAAAACGTAAGGTGCCCTCTCCACTCGCGCTTGTGAGCGTCTGTCCATCCGGACTGAAGGCAACATCCAGGATATAATAACTATGCCCGACAAGTGTGTGAAGGAGCGTTCCGGTGTCAAGATCCCATAAAGTGAGATCCCCACCATCATTTCCACGTATAGTATAACGGCTTCCAATGGCGAGTGTCTTTCCATCCGGGCTGAAGGCGATACTGTTGATATCATATCCATGTTCGGTGAAGGGGCGGAGGCGTTGTCCGGTTTCAACATCCCAAAAATATAAGATATCACTATGCCGACCTGCAATCGCGCTTGCGATCGTCTTTCCATCCGGGCTGAAGGCGACATCCGTAAAATAACTTTCATGTTCAAGCGTGTGAAGGAGATCCCCTGTTTCAACATCCCATAACTGGAGAATCTTGCCAATACTTGTACTTGCAAGTGTCTGCCCATCCGGACTAAATACAACATGAGCAGGCACAGCACCTTGGATAAGATTCAAATGAACCATGTCCTTCAGCACGAGGGTATGGAGGAGATTTCCAGTGTCTACATCCCACAGATAGATATCACTTCCGATGCTTGCGAGGGTCTTCCCACCCGGACTAAAAGCGACATAAGTGGCTATTAGGTCAGGCACGGTGAGGGTCCGAAGGCGTTGTCCCGTCTCAACATGCCATAGACTGATGGAGTTATAGTCCGCGCTTGCGAGGGTCTTCCCATCCGGACTAAACGAGACACTATAGCCCACGGTCCCGTGGCCAGTGTCAGTGAAAAAAGAGACTTCTTGATAAGTTTGTGTATCATAGAGCAAAATACCGGCAGAATTCGCAACTGCCAAACGTCTACCGTCCGGTGAATACGCGACTTGATTAATGCCACCTTTACCCAGACGCGCTATGGCACCTTCGGGTAAATTCCATGTTGTGTACTGCGGACGTATCTGACCAATTCTATGTTGCACGTGTACTTCCGAATGTGAGTCCAAACTTGACGGAACCTCGGAGGGTGGCAACAGAAGAGTCGTGTTAACCCGATACGTAGCATACGTAGAACCCAGGAAAATGTTTCCCTGCATATCAATAACATCAAGGTTTACGTCAAACGCATTTCCAGTGAAAATTGTCGGATCTGGGATGATAAATTCAAGTGTGCTGTCTGTGCTTCCATTTAATCCCTCATAATCGATCAGTGCAGGAAATCTAGGGAATCTATTAATTGCCCTTGATGTTAATTGTGCTTGATGCAGACCCTCCGGATCGGTTACTTCAAAGCGGAGGCGGATCGCATTGCTGGGGGATACAAGGCTGGGGGGCAGCATTTTAATCGTTGTGTTCCTATTGGTGAAGTATCCACCGGTGTTAAAAGCCGGATGGACGTCCAACCATTCTGCACTACTATAGGATAATTGGTTTTGTGTTCCGTAAGCCATCAGGTAGCCATCATTGCGAAAATTGTGTCCCAATCCAAAAAGGTGCCCGAGCTCATGCCCAAATGTGTAAACATCAAAACAACGACTCGGAATGTTTGCGCTTCCACCAATCGCGTCTCCGGGTACCCAGGCGACACCACAAGTGTGTAACCCGGCGAACGACAGCAACTCATTGCTCTCATACAACAAGAGTAGGTAATGAGGTCGCGGAAAGTTTTTTGGCTCATGATGCACGACTGCTTTTCCATGCGCGTCGGTTTCATACAAGAATGTTTTTCTCTCGAACCCGTGTGCTTCCATTTGGTCTGCAAAGAACTGCTGTGTGTCCTTTATCAATGTATCCAATTTCGCATCAATATTTGGCTGTGGGTTACCGCCACTCAGATAAACGAGGTGGACGATAGGTCTCTCACCTTGTTCGGTCTGTGCCAAAGCAACGTGCGGTAACAATATGAGAAGTGATAATGTAAATAATATCAGTGTCCAAACTAAAGTCGTTCTCATGATAAAATACTCCTTTTTGTAATGGGTTAGGCGGTTCGGAAACCGCCCAACTTATAGTGCGCGCTTTCAATCGGCTATTCGTCTGTCCACCCTTAAGTTGTAGGTGGATTCGTTCGTAGTAGTGCGATTTATCGCACGTCCAGCGGTCAGAACGGGCAATGAATTGCCCTACTACGAGCCGAGTTACTTGCAATTTTGGACTGAACAGAGTATATCCTACTTCCGTATCAGGAGTTTCCGCGTCGCAGAAAATTCACCTGCTGTCAACGTATAGAAGTAGATACCGCTTGCGACGGGTTCACCGACAGCGTTTCTGCCGTCCCAATACGCGGAGCGGCTCCGATTGTGATACATCCCCGCACGTTGATGCCCTAAATCCAAATCCCGCGCGACGCGCCCTTGGATGTCGTAGATCGTCAGTTTCACATCTGCGGGCTCTGATAGTTGATACGGTATCCATGTCTCTGGGTTGAACGGGTTCGGATAGTTTGGTAACAACGACGTTTCTTCTGGCATCTGCCACGCTTCAGAGTTTCCAGCTGCGGTGCTTGAAAACTCACCGAAGTATTGGAGGAGATATTCCTGAACTTCCGGTGAGAACGATTGAAATGGTGGATAATCCGCAAGCGACATCGGGTGAGCACTGGGTGCTGCACCGATATTATCTTTTAGATTCCATGTTGCTTCCCACTTATAACGCGACGACACACCATCAACGTTGTAATTTTGAACCACCGTGATATCTATGCTTGATAAGTCCTCTCTGATCACAAAGAGCATAGGCGGTAGAAACGGTTCGTATTGGTAATTTTCTAATCCTAACAGGCTCTCAAAAGCTAATTTTCCCAAGGCTTCAAAAATATTGCTTGGCGGCTCTACCGTTAGTGTGGGAGGAGCTGTAGGATCATCAGGGGCAACAAAATCAATAACTAAATCTATAACAACTCCGGCAATATTAAGTAAACCTAACACCTTGCTGGCAAGTTTGAGTACCCCATTCTTCAATTTGTCGAACCATCCACCTTTTTCGGTTAACCCATCAGGCACCATACCGACTACATTTAAACCAAATTTTAGAGCTTTTTCAGCTTTTTCAGCTGTCTCCTCTGCCCCCGTTTTCTCTCCTTGCGGTGATTCAAGGGGGAACATAAAATAACCGCTATCTGGGGTATGCAGCGTAACAGAGCATTTTGTGACATGACGTAGTGCTCCAGAGCCCGAAATATCTTTTAGCGAATGCTTCGTTAGAGTTTCGGATGAGTAGCGTTCAAGAGGCAGGGCTATACTGGCAGGCGGATTCACGACAAAGTAGGTATAACCGTCTGCACTGTGTGCTACGTTTTCTATTAACCATCGCGGAAGGCCCGCTTTGACATGGACCAGGACAGCTTCATCTTCAGAGGAGCAGTTATCCGCGGTCTGGATTTCATTCGACACACTGTCTACGCAAGCACTGTAATAGTAGAAACCCTCGATGTCGGGTGCAGTGACCATTAGTTCCATTTGAACCGCTTCATTACCAGATAGTGATACTTTGTTGCCCTCTCGGATCAGTTTTTTGGAAACAGGATTGGAATTGGGGGCGCGATAGTACAGGACCCGTGTTTGGTCAGATGTCGCAGCTCCCATATTTTTGAAGGAAACATAGAGTTTAAACTTATCTCCGGGGTTTACGGTGATGCCTTTATCTTTACTTTTACCATCCGATTGAGATACCGTAAGGGATTCAATCACTAAATTCGGTTCATCCTCCACTAAATTCGGTTCATCCTCAGACGGCTCACCGATTGGATTACCCTCAAGCCATAAAGTTGCCCCCAAGTCTTTGATCGGTGTAATATCACGTATCTGATTGTTCCGGAGCCCCAAAGTCCGTAGGTTTGTTAAACCCGACAGCGGTGAGACATTATCAATCTGATTACCATTGAGATGCAAGTACTCCAACTGTGTCAAGCCTGCAAGGGGTGTAAGATCACGTATCTGATTAACACCCAGTCCCAAATACGTTAAGTTTGTTAAGCCTGCAAGGGGTGTAAGATCACGTATCTGAGCATTATAGACGACGAAGTAATCTAACTGTGTCAAATTTGCGAAAGGGCGAAGGTCTCCAATCTGATTCCCTTCTCCGATAATACTGAGACGCCGCAATTGCGTTAAATCTACATTGCGGCGAAGATTCTCCATTAACGCCACGCTCGTCACAGATACCTCTAACTGGGCGAGTTGCGTTAATCCTGACAGCGGACTGAAATCGCTGATTGGGTTATACTGAACCTCTAAGGCTTTCAGTTGTGTGAATCCTTTGACGGGGGCGAGATCGCGAACCTCGTTGCCTATGAGATCCAAGTGTGTGAGTCGTGTTAATCCTGATAGCGGACGTAGATCGCTAATACTACCGAAGGAAAGTTCCAAGTATGTGAGATACTCTAATCCTGACAGCGGGCGCAGATCTTCAGTGCGGTGGGCAGCATGAAGTACCAACCAACTGAGTTGTGTTGCATGCTCCAAACCGGTCAAATCTGTTATCTTCTGCTGTATGTCACCTGTTAAATCTTTTATGTCCCAATTAGAAACGTTTAGCCGGTATAATGTCTGCATCTTCGATTTCGTGATTGGCGCGTTAGGTGCTAAATCCAAAGCATCTCGCAGAACACTCGCTAAAACCGGATCCGGAATATTTACGACCTGCGCAGAGGCGCCGTTCATCCAACAGCTGAGAACACTCAAGAAAACAAAAAGTCTATAAAATCGTTTCATTGTTTCCAACTCCTTTCATTTTTATACTTCATTGGTAGGTGCGGTTAGAAACCGCACCTACCGGTCCTGGGGCCACGAGGGTTGTTTTTCTAAAATTGACACTTATGGTGCGTTTTCCTAACCGCACCGGGCCCGACAAGAAAACCGAGAATTACCCGATTAAATTCTTAATCTTCATGCGGAGTGCTATGTGGATAAAAAGGTGGCAACTCGCGTTATCTCATAATTAAACTCGTCTACCTTTTCAGATCCGCCCAACCTGTTAGCAGTTTACCAGTTGCCGACACCAATCCTCTCAAGCGGACGGTTGCTAACTGTTTACGCGCACCGGCATACGATATATCTTCTATCCGATAATAGTAGACGGTATTCGGTGTAGCGGTGGTATCTGTCCACGTGTAAGTGTTCCGTTCACTCGTTGTGCCAACCCCTTGCAAAGGAATTGTGTCTGTCCTGTATCAGACTATTGTTCCTGCTTGATTTGCCCCCAACTTGTCGTCAACTTGCCGTGGGCAGTGACTTCCATAGAAACGCCTTCAGGCGATATAGTCCATAGGAAGTATTGACTATCCACCCAATCTCCATCTATTATCTCTCTTTGATCTTCAACAGCATAGAATGTGCCGTCTGGACTCACCCCGGCAAACATAGAGGGTTCAGAGATTTTTTTACTTTTCTCGTTGAAAACATTCCATAAATAAAGTCCATCCACATTAACAAAAGTATGACCAACAGCATTAGTGCCAGTAGTAGCACCAGTACCTGCCAGTATCATACCGTCTGGGCTAAACGCAAAAGGGGCATTCCACGCCCGACCATAATACCCGAATAGACGACCTGTTTCTTTTCTTGTAACAACATCCCATAACGTTATTAGAAGGCTGTCTCCAATGCCAGCTGCCAAAGCAGTTCCATCTGGACTGAACTTTAGATAGTCAACACCCCAAGGAGGCGTAGGTGTAACTATTTCGAGTTTAGCTATTTCGAGGTTTTCGTGGATATCCCATAAAAATAAATTAACGGCTTTTTCTCTAAATCCTGCAGTCCCAATCGCCAAGGTAGTTCCATCTGGACTAAATGTACTACACGTAGGGAAATCAGGTACTTCGATTTCAGATTTCTTCTTTCCCGTTTTAACATCCCATAAATATATAAACGCAGAAGATGTTCCCCATCTTCCAGCAGCACAACTCACCAACGTGGTTCCATCTGGACTGAAAGATATACTTGAGATCGTGTTTGCTCCAACATGTTCGAGTACGAATTTTGCGTTTCCGGTAGCGACATCCCACAAAGTTACCCGACTCTGTTCAGAACCACTGGCAAGTAGTGTGCCATCAGGACTAAAAGTAAGAACGGCACCGGCACCTATGCGGAACTCGCTTATGAAAACATCTTTTTTTGAGCCGGTAGCGGTATCCCACAAATGTATATCTCCCTTGAAATTAGAACCTGCCAATGTTTCACCATCTGGACTTAATGCGAAAAGGTTTAATGAAAGTCTTAAGACTTCTGGAGTCTCTTTCAATCGGACTTGAGCAAAAGCGTTTAGGGAAAGAAAGCTGAACAGTACAAAAAACGTCAATGTTGTTTTCGTTTTCATCGTAAATTCTCCTTTTTCATCGGTCTCCTTCCGGCGATCATAAGGTCTTATGTTTTTTCTCTTCAGATAAGTTGGAGGATTGGAAGATAGTGGACACGTTGTTTCTTCCATCCTTCCGAAAAACCTAAAATTTGCTTCTTAATATTTATTTAGCAAGATTCATGCCGGGCCAATTTTGCCAATATTAGGTGGAAAGACGACGATTCCAGCATAACTTTTGTAAAAATTTACAAAAGTTTTGTAGGAATTAGCATCGGTTTTGTAGAGAAAGTTGGATGTAAGATATTTTATTGAACCGTCTGTCTAACCTCCAAATACGAGAAAAAATATGGGGTGAAACAGGGGCAGGCACGAAGACCTACCCCTATGGCAATAGAGAAAGTCACTTTCGTATTAGCATCTTCCGCGTGGCGGTGAATTCGCCGGCGGTAACGGAGTCGCGTGTGGACTCCGTGGACAATGTATAGAAATAGATGCCGCTTGCGACGGGTTCACCGACAGCGTTCTTTCCATCCCAATACGCGGCACGGCTCCGAGTGTGATACATCCCCGCACGCTGATGCCCTAAATCCAAATCCCGCACGACGCGCCCTTGGATGTCGTATATTTTTAGCGTCACATCCGCAGGCGTTGCTAACTGATAGGGTATCCACGTCTCCGGGTTGAACGGATTCGGGTAGTTCGGTAGCAGTGCCGTCTCTTTCGGTGTGAAAGCTGCGAGCAGCTGCTCCAAGAAACGGATCCCTCTTACGGAGGTTGCATCTGTGAGGTTTGCTTGTTGTGCCTGTGTGAGCCAATGCTGCACTTCTGCCTGTGTGAGGTGCGCTGCGCCTTGTTGCCGCAGGACAGCAGGTGCCGCTGCGACTTCTCCGAATGCACCTGCAACGACAACGAGGTCTTGAATGTTGACGATGCCATCACCGTTGACATCCGCCTCGTTTTCGCCGATTTGTCCAAGTGCGCCTGCGACGATGACCAAGTCTTGAATGTTGACTTTGTCATCGCGATTCACATCGGCAGCGGGCCATCCGACCGACCAGAGAAGGATTTTCCCGTCCGAACCCGCGCTTGCCAACGTCTTACCATCCGGACTAAAAGAGACACTATTGACGAAACCGGTGTGTGCCTGAAGTGTCCGTAGGGGCTCGCCAGTGATAACACTCCATAGACGCACTGTCTGATCACCGCGCTTGCCAGAATCCGACCATCCGGACGAAACGAGACACGATTGACATCAAAGGTGTGTCCTTCAAGGGTATGTCGGAGTTCACCTGTTATAACATTCCATAGACGCACTGTCTGGTCCAAACCCGCGCTTGCCACAATCAGACCACTCGGATTAAAGGCAACACTTAAGACCGAATCGGTGTGTCCTTTAAAGGTATGTCGGATCCTGCCCGTCGCAGCATCCCATAGGTACACCTCCCCGTTAGAAACCCCGCCGGCAAGCATCCGAGCATCCGGACTAAACAGGACACTTTGGAAGCCACCGTACCAATCATACTCAAATGAATGATTGCGCCCAGTCGCAACATCCCATAGAAATATTTCATGGCGACCCGCGCTTGCCAACTTCTTACCATCTGGACGAAACGAGATACTTACGCGCCCAGAGTGCACGTGCCAGCTCCATAGGCGCGTGCCAGTCGCAACATCCCATAGATAAACGTTCCCGCTCGAATCCCCACTTGCCAACATTTTACCATCCGGACTAAAGGAGATACTAACGACCGAATCGGTGTGTTCCACGAGGCGCGTGACCTCTTGATGCGTTACGGTATCGTAGAGCCAAATACCGTTGGCACTTGCCGCTGCAAGAAGTTCTCCATCCGGAGAATACGCGATATCATTTATTGCTTCTCCGCCCAGATGCGCAATCGCACCGACCGGTAAGTGCCACTGCGGTGCGTCTGCGGCGAAACTTCTGGTTATGTGTATCGTTGATGCGAAAAAGAAAACAATCAGCGAAGCGATCAAGGGTCTCATCAAAATCTTCATAAAAAACTCCTTTGTCGTTAAGACAAAAATTCTCTTGCAATCTTGTGGTCTTATGGTACTATTTTCGTATTAACATCTTCCGCGTGGCGGTGAAGTCGCCTGCGGTGAAGGTATAGAAATACACGCCGCTTGCGACGGGTTCACCGACAGCATTCTTACCGTCCCAATACGCGGCACGCGCCTGACTGTGGTACATCCCTGCGCGTTGATGCCCTAAATCCAAATCCCGCACGACGTGCCCTTGGATGTCGTATATTTTTAGTGCCACATCCGCAGGCTGTGCTAACTGATAGGGTATCCACGTCTCCGGATTGAACGGGTTCGGGTAGTTGGGTAGCAGTGCCGTCTCTTCGGGGAGCGGGTGCCGTTCGGATGCATCGAGCTCCCGGTGTTTTTGGTCTCCGAAGTGATCCAGCAGTAACGCTTGGACTTCGGGGGCGAGTTCTTGGAACGGTGGATAATCGGCAAGTGACATATCGCGGGCGTATGGTGCTGCCGCGGCTGCCGACCGAAGCTGAAGTGTATAATTCGCCTCAACCCCTTCATGTATCGATTTAAGATACGGTAATTCCAATTTAAGAATAGGGTGGACTTCGCTCTCCTGATCCCATGTCGTAAAACTGTTGATTTCTGTCTGAGATATAGGAAAGAAGAGCTGATCCCACAGTGTGAGGAAATAGGTAAACTGAGTTTTTATATCTGCTTTCGTAGAGTTATCAAGCTGCGACGCATCATTGGCATTCCATTCGCCTGGCCATTGAAACCAGCGCGTCCCGGTGGATTTCCAGTATTCAAAAAGCGTCTCTACACTCTTTCCTACTTCCTCACCGTCTACTTCCGCATCGTCCGGTAGGTGGAGTCTTATATGTCGTTCACCCGCATCCCAAAATAGATCCAGATTACCCTTGAAGAATCCACGAGCACCTTCGTTTTTCATGATTGTGAGTGTCGTGGGGCTTACATCGACATCCTGCGTAAAGTAATGTGTTTTCGTCCGTATCGTTATTGCGTCTAATTTTTCAGGGATCATGACTAGATACCGTGGCTTTCTGTGATCCGAATCACTGCTCTCAAAACCAAAAACGGAATAATCTTCTATTACTTCGGACGGGTCCTTTAATGCATCGAGAATCACATTTTTGGCAACATTTTCCTCGGCGATTAAATCACGAGCATCCACAAATACGGAGTAGTATACCTTGCTCCGCGAGATCACTGCGTCCACGACTAAACTCCACGGTTGCGGAATTAGATCTATCACAAAGTCTACCGCGTCCTCTATTGCTTGTTTTGTTAGCTCTGTAACAAGATTTTTTGCCACCTTCCACCATGTGAATATCTCTCCCGCCGCCTTATATTCCTTCATAGGGTTTTCGGCGAGCGGTACTATAAAATACGGATATTCTGAGGGAAGTTTTCCTGCCGCCTCGAGTTCATCAATATCTTCGATGCCTTCTAAGGCACGGTCGTCGTCGTGGCGACTTATATCCAACGCGATGTTGCTTTGATACGGAATATCGTTCATGCCTCGCAGAACTTCGGGCACATCTGGTTTCCAGACGAAATAGGTTGCATTTTGCGTCACAGCGATATCCGTGAATTGATCGTCAAGTGTCCATTTCTTGACCACATTATTATTTGTATCATTGAGAGTTATGCCACTCTGTAAGGCAACCGGCCTACGGACGTTTAAGACAATATCGCCTCCTGCCGGTGTTTCTGTGTCTTCCGCTGTCTGTGTCGTGCTACCCCCCTGTATAGCAACAGGTTCTATCTCAGCAGCCAACCCATCATCACCAACCAGTAAGAAAGGTAAGACATTCCATTCGCCTAAAGCGTGACTACTTTTGAACAACAGATCATTATCACCAGGCACAAGTGTAATGCCCGCCGCCGTACCGCTAATGTCATTACCTGTCGCGGCTATATAGTTCAAAATCTCACTATCATTTAGCCAGACTTTAGCACTGGTATTACCGTGTACGACTACATGTAAATTAGCACCTATATCCTCAGTGTGATGATTTTTGATGTTCATCCGCGCATAAACCGTATGGTGATCTATATCCTCGTCCTCTTCCGCAAAACCGAGATCATTTAAGATTTTGTTGGTGTTCCCGAATTCCAATGCATCGGCACTAAAATCCATGTTATAGAGGCTAGTTGTGATGTCCGAGGTGGCCCCTACTAACTCACCAGGTGACGCGGCAAGTGGCCCAACTGCCCACTGATTTCCGTTTATTTCTGGCAGCGTAGGTTCTTCCAAGAACGCTAATTCTCTGAGTGTTCTACCTGTTGAAAAGTATAGTAAATCTACGTTTATATTGTTGATATGGTCTCCTGCTCTATTAGGTACCATCATTATACTCCACGGCGGAGGATCTAATCTATTGTCAAAAAGCGGTATAATAGTCTCAGCGTTCGCAACCTGGACTATTAGCAAAAGCGTTATGAGACAGAAAATCGTTGTTGATAGAAATCTGTTGCGTTTCATTGTCCAATTCTCCTTTTTCGTTAGAAAGTGCGTTATGAGACAGAAAATTGTTGTTGTTAGAAATCTGTTGCGTTTCATTGTTCAGTTCTCCTTTTTGGAATCGGTTAAATCGCAAACTGGGTCGACTTTCGTATCAATCTTGCCACGTAAAACCTTTTAGAACATAGACAGTGAGGGCATAAAAAAGGATAAATAATGCTAACACGATTAACGCTTCCTTCCACCCACGCTCGGGAACTTTCATAAACAGGAGCATAGTACCCAGTGGAATCCATAAAACACCCATGAGCCTGGAAAATCCTTTTCTCCAATTTATGAACATTGATCTCACTCCTGAGATTTGCATGAAGCCGTACGGGATTAGAGCGGTTGTCCGAAATCGAAGTCCGATTTTAGTATCCCGCATGCGACGACATCCTCAAAGTTTCCATCTTTTTTAACATGTTGCCGGAGACACCCCTCAGTGTGCATCCCGATTTTCTCAAGGACGCGTGCCGAAGCAGGGTTCCGTGTGTAGTAGTAAGCATAGATGCGATTCAGTTTCAGCACTTCAAAACCATAAGCAACCACAGCACGTGCCGCCTCGGTGGCATACCCCTGGCCCCAATAAGGTTTTCCGAGCCAATAACCGAGCTCGCCTTTCTCATGCTTTTGGTCAAGTTGTTCAAGTCCTATGGTGCCGATGAAGCGCTTGTCAGTTATTCGTGCAATTGCGAAGTGCACACCTTTTCCTTTTTCAAACGCGTCGTAACAGAAACGGATCCATTCTTCAGCCATGCCGTCTTCATAAGGATAAGGCACAGAAGTTAAGGTTGATGAAACATCAGGGTCACCCGCGGAACGTTGCACATCTGGTGCGTCCTGAAGCGTAAAGGAGCGTAGGAGCAGTCTTTCTGTGTGAAGCGTCGGAGCGGTTTTCATTTTTTAATTTCTCTTTCATTATTGGATTTATCCTAATAGGATTCTCGGTTTCTTGTTTCGCGGAACTGCTGTTTCGCGAGAGCTGCATCTAAAGGTTTTCGCGTAATATCCGTTTCGGTTAGAAACCGAACCTACCGGGCCTGGGTAATATCCGTTTCGGTTAGAAACCGAACCTACCGGGCCTGGGGCCCGCTAAATTGACACCTATGGTGCGCTTACAACGTGCACCAATATCGCTAAAAGTCGGACGCATCGTTCAACGGCGCATCACTTGTGACTTCAACCTCTACAACCCGTATTTCCATTATCGGAAAATAAGTTGCAAGATTCGTGCCAAGCCAATTTCACTAAGTATTGGGCAGAAAAACGGCGATTCCCGCATAAGTTTTGTAAAAATCAACATCCATTTTGTAAAAACCAGCAAAGGTTTTGCAAAGAAAGTAGCAATTCCGTTTACTTTTTATTCACATTTTTTAGCGGAATTTTAAAGTGGTTTCCTCGCCCTCTAAATATAGGGTTTCCGTAGGTTGGGTAGAGCGGAGCTGAAGACAGAGATGTGAGTGCTTCAAATACCCTGAAGTTCGCCCTGTCGTGTGCACGCAAGAACGCAGCGAAACCCAACTTCATACCGTCAATATCTCGGAACCGCAAAAGCGTTGGGTTTCACTCAGTCTGCGTTGGATGTAGTATATATGGAGAAAACCGCTTTTTTTCTATTGCTTTTCAGGGTTTTGTTGGTGTACGTTCAACCCAACCTACGATGCTATGATCAGTTTCTTCTTAAATTGACACATATCGTGCGATTACAAACCGAATCTACCGGGAAAGGGCGTGAGTCGAAAAAAGGAATAATCAACTGTGAAAAGTACAGATACCCCTCATCAGTAAATCAAAAAAATTGGGGTGTTTGGACGTTGTATTTTCAGATGCATACCCAACAATTGCCAGTTGGGTGGAGACGGGAGGTAGAGGGCCTACCCCGTTCATCCGTCTCCAACGTCCATTCGTAAGGATACAGGATTTTCCAAAGAAAACCGAGTAAAATTACGACGCTTGTTTAAAATATCAGACAAATCAATTATGATCTATGATATAATTAAACCCGCACTGACAATCTACGCTTGGCAGTGCCGCGGTTCGGGAGACTAGCCCTCTCGCCGAACCACCTGTAAAGGATTTTACGGATGCCAAGAGACATTATAGCAAAAAGGAAAATAAAATACAACATTTTTTCCTATCAGCCCAATTTTTATGCAAATTTCGGTCATCATCCTGCAGATTTTGAGGGTTCATGAATATTTTCCATGCACTTTCTGCATGCCGTCTTGCATTTTTGTTATCGAGCTCGCGCCGAGAAATATAATAGCAAGACTCATGCCAAGCAAATTTTGTCAAATATTGGGCATGAAAGTGGCGATTCCAGCACAGGTTTTGTGAAAATCTGCACAAGTTTTGTAAAAATCTGCATAGGTTTTGTAGATAAGATTGGATGTAAGACATTTTATATCCTGAAATCTTAAGTTGAATGCTTATTATAGTAAATCCCATAATTATTTCCACACACGGTAACTCGTAGGGGCTGGGTCACCCAGCCCCTACGAAGGGGAAAAGTGTAAACATATTTTCCGATTTTACTATAATAGTGAACACACGAGGCAAGCTAATGAAAAAAATATTAATTATTGATGACAATCAGAGTTCTCATGCCTTGGAGTATTTCCTAAGGACCGAGGGCTATTCTCCTATCATCGTTGGGGGCGTTGATGAGGGCTTGGAAAAAATTACCGCATCCGAAAATTTGAAAGTCGTCTTACTGAATGTGGAATTGTCAGCGAGAAGAGGTTTGGATGCGTTACGGAGAATTAAGCATGAACACCCACAGGTTATTGTAATTGTGATCGGAGCGGGGGTACAAACAGCGAGAAAAGCCCGCCCGCTGGGAGCCATAGAAGTTCTGTCTAAACGCACTGATATAGAAAATATCCGTAGGGCAGTTGATCGGGCGTTTGGCCGGATAGATAGCCGAAGCAGCACATTCTCATTTCCTGAAGAGGAAATTGAAGAAGACATGTCTGAGGAACAGTACGCTCTCGTTGGGGAGAGTGAAGCAATGTTTGAGCTGAATAGCGAAATTGGAGGTGCAGCCTGCTTTAACATTTCAGTGCTGCTTGAGGGTGAAACAGGCACTGGGAAAGGGCTGGTTGCGCGCCTCATTCACACAGAAAGTGAACGCGCAGACGCGCCGTTTATTTCAGTTGATTGTGGCGCGGTGCCGCATGAACTCCGTGAAGCTGAACTACTCGGTCATGAAAGAGGGGCATTCACAGGGGCGGAATCGGCGCGTCCCGGCGCATTTGAACAGGCTGATGGTGGCACGCTGTTCCTCGATGAAGTCAGCAATATGAGTCTATCACTACAAGAAACACTCCTCAATGTCTTGCAAGAAAGAGAGGTCCAACGCGTGGGCGGAACAGAGACACACACCGTGGATGTGCGCGTCATCAGTGCTACGCATCAGAAATTGCGGGAAATGGTCGCGCAAGGAACATTCCGAGAGGATTTGTACTACCGTCTCTGTGGACATCAGATATCTCTGCCGCCCTTACGGGAACGGACAGAGGATATTCCATTATTGGTCACGTACTTTCTGCAGCGTATTGAGGAAGAAAATGAGAGGGCGAGGTCCGATATTTCTGAAGAAGCGATGGGATTGCTCCAAACGTATAACTGGCCGGGCAATGTTCGCGAGTTAGAAAGATGCCTCGAAAGCGCGACGGTCACTTCCCAAGGCGAGGTAATTATGCCGAGGGACCTCCCGCAAGAAATCCGGATGTATAGTGGAGATGAAGGTTCAGAGGGGAGCGAACCAGAAACCCGATCTTCGGAAACGCCAGAAACACCGATATATCGAAACCTGATTGATTTGCCGGTCATGGTGTTCTGTCAGTTTTTCTCTCAGGGACAGTTCTGTCGGTTTCTCGCTGATGGAGCGTCAGGTATCACGGATCGCCAAATCGACGAGTGGTGGGAAGCGTTCTCTACTGATGGACGTGCCCGTGCCAATGGAGCGGAACGCGAAATTTATGACTGGCGACTCGAATTTAATACGACTGACTTGGAGATTCCAATCTTCTCGGACGACTGGATTAAACGGGTGATTGACGATGCCATTTCTCAGTTATCGAATCTTCGGTATAGTTCCGAACCCATAGAAGAAGCGGAGCCTGTCAGTATAAAAGGAAGAACCCGCAAAGGCAGCCTGACTGCAGTGCTACACGAAGTCGTAAAGGGTTACGGCGGAGACAGAAGAAAAGCCGCAAGAGAATTGCGTATTTCCCGCGTGCAGCTTGAAAGGTGGTTGTCGTATCGGACAGAAGATGATGATTCACTTTTCACATCTATAGAGGCTTCGCGCCGGATCGGACAGTTTCCTTCTGACGAGATCAGAAAACTTCTGACAGAACCTATCAACCTTTTCATTTTGGAGAATTTCTCACGTCCAGCATGGCGAAACAAAAGTCTGAATGGTCAGAAGCAGGCTGTTCACCTCGCTTTAAAAGTGCTATCTAAGCGTTTGGATAAAGATCATGGCTGTATCTATTTCGGCGGCATGACTTTTTCGCAAATTGAATGGAATGTCTATCGCCGGGCACCCTACCTATACACGGACCATGCTGAAGCGGCTACGGCATTAGACGTAGATATCAGAACCTTTAGGAGGTACTGGCCTGAGAACAAACCCTTCCCAAGTCATCACACGCTTTTTAGGGAATAGGAATGTAGCCTTAATTTTGTAAGCGCGGTTTGAAATCGCGCTTACCATTCCTAAATCGGGTTTACACGCCGCTATCCATCTAATCGGATGCAATGGACACCTTTGCCCCGTCTTGTAAGCGGTGTTGTTCATCACTAATTACCCGTGTGCCTCTGGCGAGTTGTGAGGCAACCTCAATTTCACCACTATAAACGCCGCCAACGTTCACCTGTTTCGTACGTGCCACGTTTCCCTCAACAACAAAAATAGTACCGCTACCGTTCTGGATATTCAAGACTGAGCGCAACGGAAGCAGTTGGACGTTCTTTCGTTCACCCGTTTTGATGGAAACCGTGATAGCCGTCCCGGGTTTGAGGCTGTTTTCGGAATTCGGTACTGTCGCGTGAACAAGCACGGTGTTGTTGTCAGGGTTAACAGTCGGACTGATGAAAGCAACCGTGCCGACAATATTCCGAATACCAGAATCCGTAGAAATCAAGACGAGATCGCCGTTATTAATGCGGCGCGCGGCTCCGGCAGGCATGTTCCAAACTGCTTTAAGAATATCTACTGCGACCACGGTAAATGTCGGTTTTGCTGTAGGCGATGAGGCAGGTTGGGCATAATCGCTGACGTTCAGGTGTTGCGTTGCGATAACACCATCAATCGGGGATTTGATCGTTGCATCACTTAACTGCTCCTGTGCCAACTTCAGTTGTTCCGAGGCTTGTGTTACTGCCGCTTTAGCGATGTCGATCTCGCCTTCCCAGGACTTTGCTTCGATGAGTTTCTGGGCTGTGTTGAGGCTGGCTTGCGCTTGGGTGACCTTCGATTCCGCTGAGGCGATCTCGCGTTCCCAACCGCGGCTCTCCACAATCTTCTGAGCGACCGCTAATTCTGCTTTCGCCTTCTCCACGGAAGGATGTGTCGCGCCTTCCTCAAACTGCCCTGCTGTAACCTTAGCTTCTTCTAAACGGGTTTCCGCCAATTTCAAACGTTTGTCTACGGATTCAAAATTGCTATCACTGATGAGTTGTTTTTCGTGAAGTGACTTGTTGCGATCAAAATTCGCTTTCGCATCATCGCGCTCCACGCGCGCGCGTTCCAACGCTTGTTCTGCATTTGTTTTAGATTTTTCAATTGTTTCTTTCGCTGCTTGATATGTGATCTCTGCCTGTGTGAGTTGATTACGGATGCGCATTTCGGCGAGAGATTTTGTCTCGACAAGTGTTGCTTGTGCTGCCATCAATGTCTCCTGTGCAACCGCTAATTGCGATTCAACACGTGCTTGTGCACTGGCTTGCGTCGTTATAAGTCGCGATTGTGCACTGCTTAATGCGGATTCGGCACGTATGACGGCGAGCGCAGCTTCTTTTGAGCTGCTCTGTGCAAGCACATCGCCTTTCGCTACACTTTGCCCTACTTTTCCGGCGAGTGAAACAAGTTTACCCGAAACATTGGCAAATACTTTAACTTCAGCCTTGGGTTGTAGATGTCCGGTGTAATCCTTCGCCGAGACAAATGTCCCGCGCCTTGGCGTTGTAACAGATACAGTTACCGGTGATGCAGTATTTTGCGCCACCACGGTGCTAACACTGAAGCAACAGATGACGAAAAGCCATAGTAACTGCCTTTTTAAAACATGTTTACTGCTCATTTTTGAGTTTGTCCTTAAAATCCTTTGTGAATTTTCGCATCTTCGGGTGGATTACAAATTGGCAGTACGGCTGCCTTGAATTTAAAAGAAAATAGTTCTGGTGATAATCTTCGGCAGGATAGAAGGTGTCAATAGGTGTGATCTCTGTGACAATCGGATCGTCCCACATATTAGATTTATCCATCTCTGCTTTAGATTGTTCGGCGATGCGCTGTTGTTCCTCTGAGTGATAGAAAATCGCGGAACGGTACTGCGTGCCGACATCAGCCCCCTGCCGATTTAACGTTGTTGCGTCGTGCGTGTGCCAAAGCACTTCCAAGAGTTCCTCGTAAGAGATGGCTGTCGGATCGAATTGGATCTGGATCACTTCAGCGTGTCCCGTCATCCCCATACACACGGCTTGATAAGTCGGGTTGACGGTGGTGCCACCTGTGTATCCTGAGACGACCTCGTGAACGCCTTCCAATTGCTGAAAGACTGCCTCAACACACCAAAAACAGCCCGCACCGAATGTCGCTGTCTCTAATTTCATTTTTTATCACGGTTTTCGCACCGTGGCGAACCCCGTACTTCTCCTTTTGTGTTTTGTAACGTGGATTTGCTGGCGAGGTTTCTGATCTCGCCTTTCTTCGCTTCGCAACCTTGTATGACTTGAAAGGGCAGAGACGTTTGATTCTCCATTTTCTGATCGAATCTTCACCCCCAGGTGCTGTAACTTGCAAAAAGCAAGCAGCTGTGGTATATTAGGTGCTATGCAACGTCTTCTTTTAATCCCCATACTTCTCTGCCTGATAGCGTGTCAATCGCAGGAACAGCAGGCAGAAACGCTTGTTGCCGAGTTTAGTGCAACGGAGGCAATCCGCCGTACCGAAGCGTCCAAAGCCTTAGTCGCAATGGGATCCGAGGCGATTGATGCCCTCATTCGCGGATTATCCAATGAAAATTCGCAGATTCGTGAGATGTCGGCGTGGACGCTCAGCGAAATCGGGGTCCCAGCTGCCCGCATTGCACCTGCCCTTATTTCAATCCTCGCCGATCCGGACGAAAACATCCGTGTTGTCGGTTCTGTCGCGCTACAGAATTTGGGTGAACCTGCTGTGCCGTATCTTATTGATGCCTTAAAAGCCGAATCAATGGAGATTCGATTGAATGCGGCTTACGCGTTAGGCGAGATCAGCACACCGCTGGATACAATTCTCCCCGCACTTATTAGCACACTTACAGACCCGGAATGGAACGTCCGCCGCCTTGTCGTGCGCGCCTTGGTTACGATTGGATCCCCCGCAGTTGAATCGTTAATCCAAGCACTCAATTCGGATGATCCTGACCTTCGCCGTATGGCAGAACGCGCTTTAAGCGACATCGGGACTCCAGAAGCACGTCGAGCAATCGCTGACGCGAAGCGACAATTTCCCTCTGACCGCTAAGGTTATTGAGACGGAGCCGCCTGTCCCTCAATGCGGAGGCAATCGTCCCAATAGGCGACAGCGTAGTTTTTTACAGGTTCAGGTTGCTGTGCCTGTTCGAGATACTTTGCAATCCAGTCGAGCAGCTGCTGCCGGAAGGAGTCTCGGATCTCACCGTCAACATAAGCCAATTGGTGAAAATCCTGCCGAGCGTCCTCGTCCAACTGGAAGTCAACTTGACGGTAAAGTACAAGGTTAGCTATCAATCCGAGCGTGAGGTATTCAATCGGATTCGGAAAGATACTGAGCGGCGGATCTAACACGAATAGATTATCTAACGGCAAGGCTTTCACGTAATCGCATCGATGCTCGATGCATGCCAGTTGTCGGTCAAGCATTTCGACTTCAGCCAAGTGGAGGAGCGGACGTGGGGTCTCGGTATCCCTGATTGTCACCTGAAGTGTCCGGATGGAGGTCCGATATATCAGCAACGCCTTTAGAAATTCGAGTTCTGCTTGTGTATAGATTTGGATGCCTTCGATCTCCAAGTCGGTATAATTGGTGCCGAGAAGCCGCTCTTCATCTCTACTGGGTGGCAGAATCACGGCATGTTCTAAAAGGTGGCGCGCCCTGTCGAGCAATTTCTCCATTAACGTATTACCGATTTGGAAAAACTTAACAGTCCGGGTTTTATGAAGGAGTTGCGCCGCTTTGTCCAGATCACCTTTGCTGCCGTATTCCAATCCGAGACTGGTGAGCGTAAAGGCAGTTTGGATATGCGTCCGAAGTGCTGATTCGTCAGAGAGGTCTGCCGTCTTCATTGTGATGAGTTTATGCGCAATGGCGGCGATATTTTGGTAAAGTGCATCTGCCTGCTCGCGCGAAGTATGACCGAGGGTATCGCCGTGCGCCAATGCTCGCGCGAGGAATAGCCGTCCGTCAAGACTTGCCTCAGCGACGAGAGAAAACTTATTCGTTGTCATCGTCTTCTCCGTCTTCATCAAATGAAATCGAATCTAAGTCAACTTTTTCCATGAGGTCGGCTTCCGTGACATCAACGCCTGCTGCCTTATCGCGTTCGACGACACGCTCGGCTCTGTCTGCCTGTGCGGCATCGAAAATAGCGGCAAGTTCTGCCTCAACATCACCCTCAGTATCAATTGCAAAGAGTTCGGTGATGAGCATCTCAAATACCTCATGATCCGCTTCCCAGATAGCGTCGGAAATTGCCCGGGCGCGTTCGTCGGCGTAATCAATCGCGTGAGAAGTTGGATCCAGAAGTCCACTTTCAAGAAGCAATCCAGCGTGTTGGTCTTGAAGTTTGATACGTCCGTGGAGGAGTGCTGCGAGTAGACGGATATCTAATTCTCTGAGAAACCGCCCCAGTTCGTCCCGATCACACTCAGAGAGTTCAAAGAGCCAGAGGTCCAATGACGCTTCATCAAGTTTGCCCTCGCGCCAGACGGCAATATCTAATAGTTCCTCAAATTGATCGTTTGACAGACACGGCAGCAGTGCCGAGGCGAGTCCTGAGCCGAGCATGGTGTCCAAAACTTGGAGTACATCTTCAGTCGGACTTTCCTGAATGAGTTCCGTACAATCCGGGACGAGATAGTAGAGTTGCTCGCGTGCTCTTGGGTTGCGGGTTGCACTGAGAATCTCCAATTGCTGTTGCTTTCCGTAGCTTTGAAAGAGTTGCTCTGCTTCGCGCGTCGGTAAGGACAGCAGCTTCTTGCTTTCGGAGCGTGGGATTATCGTTTTTGGGCTGTTCATGCCAACTCCTCCATGTAAGACGTTCCGATGTTGAAACTACGAATCTTCGATAACAGATGGCACTTTTGCGGTTGCCTCAAAAATTGTTCCTCACGAAATTGAGATTCTTTGCAGCAGACGCAACCGGATCGTCCTTACCGGGCGTTTCGAGTACAAACCAACTATCATATCCTACAGCGTGCGCAGCGTCAAAGACTGCCGGAAAATCGACATCACCTTCGCCAGCGTGATTGCCACCAGTGTCCTTGATGTGCATCTGTGTGATTGCGCTGCCCAAGCTCCGAATTTCAGATGGCGAATCGTAGCCTAATCCCGTGGCGTTCCCCATATCGTAATAGACCCCAACAGCTGATGAACCGACGTTATCAATAATTTGCTGGTGTTGTTCCGCGCTTAATGTCGATTCAATTGCGAGAAAGACCCCGTGTTTTTCGGCGGTTTCCGCGGCGGCTTTGAGTCCATCAATAAACCGCGGCGCCCTGATATGCTCGTCTTGGATTTGTCCGCCTCCAAAAAAGGGCACCAGAATCACTTTCGCGCCAAGTTGTGGGGCAGTTTCTGCGAGATATTGCAACTTCGCAATCCCTTCGCTGCGTGTGCTGTCGGTCGGATGCATAAACGAAAAAGCAGTGAAACCGCCCGGCGACAGTGAGGACACCTCAATGCCTGCGGCTTCTGCCAAACTGTTCACCGTATCAATCCCACCATCCTGCCAGAGGGCATGTTCACGGTAATTGGCTCCCATACAAAGTTCGATACCATCAAACCCAATATCTTTTGCTTTCTGAAACGATTCTTCAAAGGAAACGGGCAGCATTCCATCCCGAATACCTACCTTCATAATCTGCCTCCTAAAGGAAATAACATGTAATTGAGCGTGAATCTCGGTCAATTCTGAATTTTAACATAGTCTTAACGCGAATTGCAAGGAGATCTGCAATCTTTTTTCGGCTAATTTTAAATACGAAATAGTAAGAAAAAAGTTGAATTTTTCTAATTGGTGTGGTAATATATACAAGATTAATCACCTGTACAGGCGGTACCAAAACGGATCGGTGCTGTTCTGTACGAAAAAATAGAGAGGATATGTAATGAAACAGATTACTTGTATAGTTGCAATTTTGCTTCTATCTGCATACGTCATTCCCGGTGTTTTCGCACAAACATTGATGAGCGATGAATTCACTGGAGCCGGTCAAGATCTTCAATCTTTCTGGCAAGTCAAGGATGGCGACAAAAGCCCCTGGGAGTTGAAGGGTGGCATGCTCATGGCTGAAGCAGGTTTCGATCAAAATGTGTGGACGGATGATACCAGCACACGTTTCTATCAGGTCACGGATCAGGACCAGTTTGACATCGAAACGGCAATGACTGTTGATTATGGGGATGCTTGCACGGTTGCTGGCATTATTGTGTATTCAGCAACGACGAAGGATCACCAAGACCGTGATGGTCAGTGGGTGACGTTGAAGTTGTGGGGGCGCGGTGCTGCGCAAGGCAACAATGCGGTGCTCCAATACCAACGTCGTCAAAATGATTCTGCTGATTTGGGATATGTCGGTACACAACCCGACTACAACCCAAGTCAAGGGGTCATTCCTGTTGAATTGCGCGTCAAGCGTGACGGCGACGACTATGAGTCTTGGTTCAAACCGAACGCGGAAGGGGACTGGGTCTCCGTCGGTAAGGTGACCAACGAACTCGCTGAACCGCTTGAGGTTGGCATCTATGTCGGTATTTGTGAAGGCGCAAGCGATGCTGGCAGGATGACGGTCACATTTGACTATTTCCGGGAAGCCTCAAGCCCCGCAACGCCTGTTGATCCACGCGATCGACTCGCCGTCACGTGGGGTGAATTGAAAAGACAGTAGCAGCGATCAATGTTCGCGGCTTTTTTCAATCGCTGGCGGTTCCAAATACCGCCAGCATTTTTATGGAGACAAAATATGAAAATAGCAATTATTCTATCGTTTATAGGTTTTACGATGCTTTTTGGCACACTCCCTGCTGAAGCGGCACCTTCTCTCGGTGATCCGTTTGATGGAAACGCTCTAAAAAATCCAAATTGGAAATGGAAAACTTCCGACGAAGAGGGCGTTGAACCAAAAAAATGGGATATGGGCAAAACGAAAGCCGGATGGCTTCATGTCACCGGTGAACTGAATCGCAATCTCTGGCCCTCGGACACAACGAACCGCCTCTATCAGGAACATGAAGGTGATTTTGATGTAGAAACGCATCTCTACATGGATTATGAAGATGCTTGCGTGGTTGCAGGTATCGCTGCCTACTCGCCAACAACGAAGGACCGTCAAGGCCGTGACGGCGAATGGGTGACGATCAAACTCTGGGGACGCGGACCCGCAAACGGAAATAATGCCGTTATCCAGTACCAAAAACGGCAGTTTGATGGTGGCGAAGGGCTTGCTGGTACAGTTCCCAATTTCCAAGACCCTGCAGGCGAAATGGATATTTACATGCGACTCCGCCGTGAGGGTGATGCCTTCACAGCGTGGTGGAAACGGAAAACCAACGACAAATGGATTGACATCGGCGAAACCGAACAGGAATTTGATGAACCGCTTGAGGTCGGCATTTACGTCGGTATCTGTGACAGCAAAGGCAAGCAGATTGCGCAGTATGAGTACTTTGAAGACCTTCTCGTGCCGTTTGATGTTTCGCCGCGTGCGAAATTGCCAATCGCTTGGGGCGACCTAAAACGCCGGCATAGCGTGCCACGTGGTCGTTAGCGTTACTTAAGAGAAGCTATCATGAGCATGTATGAAATGCGCGTCATTGATTTGAAGGAGCTGTCGGTCAGTAATTTCATTGAATTCTTGCGTATGGAAATACTTAATGTGCATGGATATGGACCTACCTTTTTCGGACGGGTTCGGTACGCTCTCAATGGTGTTGAACAAAAAGAAGGATTGCCCATGGATCTGAGCAAAGGAATTTTCATTGCGACTCTTAGGGATGACCAATTAGGAGACATTCCGCGCGAGAAATTGGAAAAAACTTTGCAAAAGGCATCGGGAGAGATTATTGATATTGTTCGGAAAGCCCTAAGTAGGAAGGAGTTTTTGCTTAATGATGATTATATAGGACATGATGAAGACTGTTCTGTGGGGGAATTGGGCGAAATTTCTGAAAGCATTCTTGAGAATATCTTAGAAGATTACCCTTATCTGGAATATGATAAATCCTTTTCTAAACCGCCTGATGTTTTGAAGTGCCGTGTTACCAAGCCCAAAAGTCCACGGGATGTAGAAGATATTTTTGAAATAGCCAATAGATTCCGCATCGCCACCGGCGAGAATTATATAGTAGCATACGGCGGATCCTCTAGCACTGGCGATAATCTTGATGAAGTCTGGACCAGATTTTCTTTAAGGAGATTTGATTTTCAAGAAGCTAAGTCGAAATGAAATGTGCCTATTTTTCGATGCTTGTTCTCATTCTTGTGATCTGTGGTGATTTTGCTGTTGCTGAAGTTAATGAAGCAGCTCGGCGAATTCTTGAGACTATAGAATGGGTCGCTATTCCTAAAGGTGCGTTCCTGATGGGTTCAACCCCTGAAGAAGCAAACGCCGCTTATCAGGACGCAAAATTGCGGAGTTCCATGCTTGAGCAGCACACTTTTGATGCCGAACTGCCACAACATCAAGTCTACCTGAATGCCTACGAAATCTCGCGGTATGAAATTACGAACGCACAGTATCGTGCTTTTATTGAAGCAACGAACCGCCCTACACCCCGCGGACACAACGGCGAAAAAACGTGGGAAGATGAAACCCTCAACGGCGACACGCAACCCATTGTCGGTGTAACGTGGTTTGATGCCCAAGCGTTTGCAGAATGGATTGGCGGAAGCCTCCCGACTGAAGCGCAATGGGAGCGCGCAGCACGCGGCACAAAGGCGCGCGTATACCCTTGGGGCGATACACCCCCGAAAGCGCGTCAGCATGCTAACTTCGCACGCCGCTACAATCGTCCGATGCCGGTGGGTCAATTTCCGAAAGGCGAGTCCCCGGACGGTATCGCGGATCTCGCTGGGAACGTGTGGGAGTGGTGCCTCGATGAATACAGTCTGACAACCTATCAGCGAAACGGAGAAGATGTATCCCGAAATCCGCTCAATCTCCGTTTTCGCGACGTACTTCGCGCAAGAGTTATTCGAGGCGGTGCGTGGGATGTCGGCAGGGCGTTCCTCCGTTCAAGTTTGCGCTTCAAATTTTATCCGCTGGATTCAACACATACTATCGGGTTTCGAGTCGTCCGTCCGCGCCCAGAAATCAAAAACTAATCCGCCTATCGCTATGTTCCAACTCAAACACTACCGGTCTTACTTGTTGACCCTTTTCCTTCTCATGCTTCCACTGCTTGGTAGGGCTGAACCTTATTTCCGCGACCTGACCGATGCCATGGGGCTTGACTTCAAGCATATCAATGGCTTTTCTGCCGAGCGCCGACTCGTTGAAACGATGGGCAGCGGCGGCGCACTCTTTGACTTCGATAACGATGAAGACCTGGATCTTTACCTCGTTCAAGGCAATGCGCTTTCTTCATCAACAGCATCTCTGCCCACAAACCGTCTATATCGAAACGACGCTGGTGTTTTCGTTGATGTCACAGTATCTGCAAACGTTGCAGATACAGGTTACGGACTCGGTGCTGTCGCTGCGGATTACGATTCTGATGGGGACCGCGACCTATACGTAACGAACTTGGGAGAAAATGTGCTTTATCGCAACAATGGTGATGGCACGTTTACCGACGTAACCGAGCAGGCGCAAGTCGGTTGTCCGCTACTGAGTGCGAGTGCCGCGTTCGCTGATATTGATAGGGATGGGGATTTGGATCTCTATGTTTGCAACTACGTTGAATACGCACTCGAAACCGACATCCCGTGCTATTACAAGAACATCTTGCGTATCTACTGTGGCCCCAACGAATATCACGGCATCGCCGATGTGCTTTACCGTAATAATGGTGATGGCACGTTTACAGATATTACCGAAGCCGCCGGGGTCTATGAACCGACGACGCGTGGGTTAGGTGTTGTCTTTACAGATGTGGACAGCGATGGCTGGTTGGACATCTATGTCGCAAACGATATGTCTCCGAATACGCTTTTTATGAATCAAGGTGACGGGACTTTTCGCGAAGAAGGTGTCCTCCGCGGCGTTGCCTACAACGGCGACGGTTTGGCAAACGGGTCAATGGGAATAGACGCAGCAGACTATGATAACGACGGCGACATTGATCTCTGGGTATCAAATTTTTCGTTGGAAGCGAACTGCCTCATGCAAAACGATGGCGACGGCTATTTTGAGGATGTAACATTTGACACAAACCTCGCTGACCCGTCCTTCTATTCCCTCGGCTTCGGCACCCGTTTCATTGATTTCGATAACGACGGTTGGTTAGATATACTCGTGGGAAATGGACACATCTGGGACAACGTAAAACAGATTGACGCGAAGATGCGTTACGCGCAACCTGTGCAACTGTTTCATAACCGAGGCGGTACCTCAGAGAACGATGTAGTCTTCACTGAAATTACTGCTGAAGCGGGTTTGGATGAAACGCTTTATGTGGTGCGCGGCATGCTGTTCGGGGATATAGATATGGATGGCGATGTGGATGTCGTGCTGTGTCAGTCCAACCGTCCGGCGGTCATCTTGCGTAACGAGATCGGCAATGCGAACGCGTGGCTAACGGTGAAATTGGTCGGTACAGATGGGAACACGGATGCAATCGGTGCGCAGGTTCAACTGGAGACGCAAGGTATGACATTCCTGAGAGAAGTCATCTGTGGGGCAAGTTATCTGTCAGGCAATGATCTCCGCCTCTCATTCGGGTTAGGCGATGCCTCAGGCATAGATAGTTTCAAGATTCGTTGGCACAATGGGAGCGTTCAGCAATTAGATGGCACACCAGTGCGGCAATTTATAATATTTTCACAGCATTGACACTTTTCGCTGTTAATACTACAATGGACGATAAGGTGGCATTAAGAGATGGCTATTTTTTTAAGAGCCAAGGTGTGTAGCCCGTAACGTAGTGGACGGGTTTTGCTTGGGGGTTTCTTCAGATATACGGAAAGGAACGTGAAATTTCTAACCTACTTGACCGAACCGCAAGGTAAATTAAAAATATGAAGATCGTTGAAGAGAGAGAGGCGTGGATTCACACGCATTTTATCGTTGATAGTTTTTTCATCACGGTGCAGGAGTGTCAGCAAATTTCTATTAGCGTTGAACCGGAACTGATGCAATTGGGGATCCAATATGGGTTGACGTATAACATCGCGCCATCAAAACATCGCGCTATCATCGTTCTTGAATGTATACCGTTTGATTCGGTCAAAGTGGTTGTAAAAGAATTGATTGATGCCGCGATTAAAGATTTCCCCGTCCGACTTCCTGAACAGCGAAATGTTGTTACCAATATTACTGTCTCGGATCAGGAAACAGCAGGGACGGATGTTAGTGACCAAGTCCAGGTGCAGTAAGGATTTGCGTTCCGACGGTGCCATCGGTAATATTGAAGATTGAGGGGAATTCATCTCGCCAACCGTCGTTGGCACTCGGACAGAATTGGCGTGAGTTGCCTTCAATCGCTGTCACACCGGGGATACGCGCGGCGAGTCCGGCGGAGTGTAAAAACGATGCTCCGGGGCATGTCAGGTCCTGTACGGCGAGGAACATATTATATTCTGCGGCGGCAGCACCCATTAGCAATGCCTGAGACTGTCCTTTGCATGCCTTGAGCGCGACACCGGAATACCCTTGCTCACGTGCCAGTAAGAAAGTTTCAAAATCAGTCAGTGATTCGTCTATCACCACCGGTTTGATCTCGGCGGCTTTTTGCATCTTGTTTTCGGGATGTGCTTTCAGGTCCCGATCGGTCGGTTGTTCGATGTAGGCGAGGCGTTGAAAGGCGTTCGGTTCTGTTTCTTGGATCTGACTAAGGAATTCCAGTAGGTATTCGACGTTTTGACAGGTTTCGTTAAAATCAGCGGAGTAGTGCCAAGTGTCAACACCATGTTTCGCCTGTGTTTCCGCGGTGACTTTATCAATCGCGAGGACGCGCGCGACATCCCAATCGAGATCGTCGCCGTTCAATTTAATTTTCAGGTGCGTCAATCCGTCAGTGACAATCCATTCGGGAAGCGTCTCCGGTAGACCGTCATTGAGACGTTCTGCGATATCCGCGTCCGTAAGAGGATCCAGGGCACCAATGAGATGGTAGAGCGGCATATTAGACTTCGGTTGGCGCGCGGTATATTGGTCGAGATATTTTCCAGTGAACCGTTCATTCAAAAAGTGAGATAAATCCGCCTGAATGAAGGCTTTACCTAAACCATTGTAACTATTGATACCGTTTGCTTTTCCGAATGCATCGTGGATAGCGGCATCAATAGGGCTTGTTGTAACGACGGTGCAGAGTTTCGGCATCGGCGATGCGAGCTGCATAGCCTCTGACAATTCATCGGCAATACGTAAGAATTCGGGTTCAAGCACTTCAGAGAGTTCCAGTGGATGCGCGCATAATTCGCAATCTTGTGTTGCTGCTACCGCCAATTCGGCGAGTTTTTTCATCGCTGTGAGGCTCTGGTCAAAAGGCGCGTAGCGCGGCGGGAATGCCCAGACGTTTCCAAGCGGCATGGAACCTTTCCCTTCTGCCTCTTTTCCATCGCGCGTCTGGACTTGCATGCGGACGTTAAAGAGGACGCAGTGATCTGTCGGCACGCCGCCGAACTTCAATGGGGTGCGGTATTGGTGTTCTTCAAAGTCGTAATGAACGTCAAGGATACGGATATCTGTCGGTTTTGGCATAATGTCCTCATTGCAGTGTATATTTTCTTTCATCGTAACCGATTTTTGACCCCACGTCAAGCAATTTATCTTTTTGTGGACGGCACACGGTGTGTGCCTACTACTTTGTCAACGGAGGTTTCTTCCTATGACACATAACGCGAAAGTCCAAAA
Source organism: Candidatus Poribacteria bacterium (assembly GCA_026706025.1). NCBI lineage: Bacteria > Candidatus Poribacteria > Candidatus Poribacteria bacterium. The sequence goes on along the minus strand of JAPOZO010000069.1, from coordinate 7,261 downwards.
ACTCACTTCACTTCTCGATAAACATCAAACATATCGGGACACCTGTCTCAATCTCATCGCTTCGGAGAACACACCTTCACCGTTGGTTGAAGAACTTTTTGACGAACGGTTGGCACGGCGGTATGGGAATTATTCTGGAGTTGACATTTATCAACGGAATTACAAGGGCAACCGCTATATTGCCGAAATAGAGGGATACACACAGGCGTTAGCTAAGGAGCTTTTCGGCGCAGCACATGTCGATTTCCGCCCATTATCAGGGAACATCGCAGGGATTGCAACGACGTTCGCGTTAGCAAAGCCGGGCGATACAGCATTAGAGGTCCATAATGGACACCACTATGCCGAGAAACTACTCTCCTCACCGCTCAAGATAGGACTCCAATCCATTCCGATTCCCTGGGACGGACAGCGTTCAAACATTGATCTGGATGCAACGCTTGAACTAATTGCGAAACACAAACCGAGAATCGTCAACGTCGGCTCTGGTGTGTTTCTCTTCCCGCAACCCGTGCGTGAGTTGAAAGAAGCAATGCGCCAAGCGAATCCTGATTCCTACCTCATCTACGATGCTTCACACGTCATTGGACTCATCGCGGGTAAGCGGTTTCAATCGCCGTTTGAAGAAAGCGCGGATGTGATTATTTCCAGCACGCATAAGACGCTTGCGGGACCGCAGGGTGGGATGGTTTTGATGAACGATGAATCTATTGCTGAGCGGGTTGCGCGGGGTGTCTATCCGTTGTTGATGAGCAATCACCATCTGAATCGGTTACCGGCGTTAGCAGGAACGTTTATAGAGTGGATGGAATGCGGTGAAGCACAGGCAGACGCGATTGTAGCGAACGCAAAAGCACTCGGTCAAGCGTTAGCCGAACGCGGTGTTCCAATGCTCGGTGCCGATCTCGGCTTCACAGAATCGCATACCTTGATACTGATTGTAGATAAGTATGGGGAAGGCAGCGCGCTCGCAAACCATCTCGAAGCGTGCCATATTATTACGGGGGCGGCGGGATTATCGCCGGAAGTCGGAACATCCGGATTGCGTATCGGTGTTCAGGAGGTCACCCGATGGGGCATGACACCAGAAGACGCACCAGACATCGCAGAGTGTATTGTCTCTGCACTCTCTGGCGGTACCCCTGAAGAACTCAAACCAAAAGTCGCAAAAGTCGCACGTCGTTTTGATGCGATCCAGTTCACTGTTGACTGAGAACGGGAACATAGGTGCAGTTTCCCCAAGGTCCGGTAGGTGCGGTTTTGCGGTGTACTCACCGAAATTTGGTTTCCCACACGCGGAGACCAAATTTTGCTTCGCAGCGAGAATGCTTTACATTTACGATCTGCATTCCCAACCGCACCGGACTGCTACTTTCGTTTCTCCAAAAGCACACTATTTCTGCTTCAATTTCCCCCACGTTGTGGTTAATAATTCTACATTAGGTTGAACAGGCAACGCTGCAGGATCAAACCAATCTGCTCTACTGTTATGTCCCTTATGTGTGAGTTGCGTCTTTGCACGACTTCTCACATCAATCTTAAAGAGTTGTGTAGAACCTCTGACTTCCTGTTGATAGATGATTTCGTCTCCGTCCGGGGACCAAGTCGGTCGGAGTGCGTCCGGTCCCTTTTCTGAAACAAGTTTTCGCAATTGGCTTCCATCACGGTTGATAAGATAAATTGTTTCTTCATCCTGCCAAGCGATTGCGTCTGCCTGATTTTGTATTGCCCTAAATTTATGTAGAACAAAAGCAATTTGCTTTCCATCCGGAGACCAAGCCGGATGGCTCTTATATGGATACTTCTCAAGTTCGCCAAGAAGGACTTTTTGTTTGCGCGTTTGGACGTTAAGAAGGCGAAGTTCATGACCTTGCTTGCGTTTATAGTAGATAAAGGCAATTTGATTTCCATCCAGAGACCAAGCGGGATCCCCAACACTTCCAAAGCCAGTCTGTGCTACAGGTTCAATTGATTTACCATCTACCGTTGCAATGTAAAGGACGGCATCGCTCACGGACGCAATTCGCTTTCCATCAGGAGACCACGTTGCACTGGATCTACTGCGCCAATTGTCAAGAACTTTTCTTATCTTATTTCCATCTGCATCCATGAGATACAGACTTTCACCGCCTTCTCGGAAGGAGACAAAGAGAATTTGTTCGCCTGTTGGAGACCAGACTGGCGAAAAATCTGCTGCTGCATCTTGTGTAAGGTTTACAGCATCACTGCCGTCAGGGTTCATGGTCCAGATATCCCAATTCCCATCTCGGTTGGATGAAAATACGATTTTAGCGGTCGATGGTGCTTTCGCCCATACGGGTGTTCCATTGTTGAACAGTAAAAAACTAATACAACAAAGTAGGACAAAAAATCTGATGCTCATAGTTTTTCTCCTTTCGGATTTGGAATTCTTCATTGGTTTCGCTCGATTTCTTGACTCAGTATTTGTAACTAAGCAATATTAAATAATAATCTCTCAGTTTTTTCGGTAGGTGCCGATGCCGAGCTCGTAGGGGCGGGGTTTCCCCGCCCGTCATTGATGTAAAATGTGCATATTTAATATTCAAACTTGCTTATAATGAAGTAAAAAAATGAATAAACATCTTGTAGCGGAAACCGTCTTGTGAGTGCCCGCAAACTTACTTAAGGTTCGTCCGGCGATGTCGGAGACACAAACCAATCTGGGTCCCTATTGGCTCCCTCGTGTGTAAGTTGGGTCTTGGCACGGCTATTCACATCAATCTTGAAAAACTGCCGGATATCTCCGACTTCTGGTAGATGGATTCCCTGCTGATAAATAATTTCATCGCCATCTGGGGACCACGTCGGATGGAGTGCGTCGGGTCCCTTCTCTGAAACGAGTTGTTGTAAGTTACTCCCATCGCGGTTAATAATGTAAATCGTTTCTTCATCCTGCCAAGCGAATGCGTCTGTGTGACTTAATATCGGTCTGAATTTGTGTAGAACGAAGGCAATTTGTTTTCCGTTGGGAGACCACGCTGGATCAAGCTTAACTGGATACTTCTCTAATTCGCCGAGAAGGACAGTTTGTTTGAGCGTTTCAACGTTGAGAAGGCGGAGTTCATAGCCCTGTTTGGGCTTATAATGGATGAAGGCGATTTCCTTTCCATCCGGGGACCAAGCGGGATCACCAACACTTCCAAAGCCCGTCTGTGCCACTGGCGCAACTGATTTGCTATCTATTGTTATAATATAGAGCACGCTATCGCTCACAGATGCAATTCGTTTTCCGTCAGGTGCCCACGTCGCGTCAGATCTACTGTGCCAATTATCAAACACACGCCGTATATTGCTTCCATCGGCATCCATGAGATATAGACTTTCACCGCCTTCTCGGAAGGAGACGAACAGAATCTGTTCGCCTGTTGGAGACCAAGTTGGCTTAAAGTCACTTGCCACATCTCCTGTAAGATTCACAGGATCACTTCCGTCTGGATTCATCGTCCAGATATCCCAATTGCCATCTCGGTTAGAGGCAAAAACGACTTTTCCGGTTTTCGGTGCTGTCGCTGCGAGAGAATCTGCGGAGTCAGAGGACAACCCGAAACGTTTGAAGTAGTGATACCCGATGCCTAACACCAATAATGCTGCAACCAGAATAGATGCAGTGATTGCCCACGGTGCAAACCTTTGACTTCCACCGGTAGACGGCGTAGGCGTGATACGCGAAACCTCCCTCATGATATTCTCAGTGAAATTCGGCGCGATTTGGAAACCGCTTAAAGCCTCTCGAACCATCGGTTCTTCTCTCTTCAAACGCTGCTGCGCACGACGGAGCCGACTTTTAATCGTGCCCACCGATGTCCCTAAAAACTCACTGATCTCTTCATGCGTCATTTCTGCAAAGTAATGGAGCGTGATAACGGTCCGTTCATTCTCCCGTAATTTGGAAAGCAATTTTTCAACGACCTCGCGCTGCGCTTCTGCTGTCATTTGCTCGTTCTCCTGAATCACGTACCCCGAATACGTTGCTTGTTCCAATTGCGCATGGCTTGTGTGTTCCAGCGACTGTGTGGACAAACGCTTTTTACGCAGCCATGCAATACAGCCCCGTGTCGCGATTACAGACAGCCAACGGGCAAAGCGGTGCGGTTTCTTCAACGTTGCCAACTCCTTATATGCTTTCAGGAAAGCGTCCTGCGTAATCTCTTCAGCGATGTGGAAATCTCCGACTTTCCGCCACACAAGTGCGTGAACCGGCTTCTGGTATTTTCTCACAATCACAGAGAACGCGTTCTCATCGCCTGCAAGGACGCGTTGGATCAGTTCGACATCGTCGTTTTTCATCGGTCATCTCCAGAAAGGGATAATTTCATAATTTCGCAATCAGACATATAGTGACGCGACTTACCGCTAAAATAGATGCATAATTCCGAAAAAAGCGAAAGAAATTTATAGAAAACTAAAAATTCTGACATTTATCGAAGTTATGTTCACACGACTAAAGGCGTTGCCTAAGAGCGTGTCGTGTTATGAAAATGCGTTTTGTTTTCAAAAAGTCGCTTAAAGTATATGTTGAAATAAAATAGCAGATTTGATAATTTTAGGAAATAGAACAGTCGAACGAAATGGAGGCAAAAATGCGTTCACCGAATATAATTTTAATGATGTGCGACGACCTTGGATATGGCGATGTCGGATTTAACGGAAATGAAATTATCAAAACTCCGAATTTGGACAGACTAGCGAGTGATGGGATCCGATTTACGCGGTTTTATGCGGGCGGACCGGTCTGTTCCCCGACGCGCGGGACGTGTTTGACCGGGCGACATTATTTTCGGTACGGCATAACACATGCCAATCGTGGGCACTTACCCGCACAGGAAATGACACTCGCGCGCATGCTAAAATCGTTTGGCTATGCAACCGGACATTTTGGAAAATGGCATCTTGGAACGCTGGACCCGAATTATTCGGGGAAGCCTAATCGTAATCCGGCACGTAATTACGCGCCGCCGTGGGAGCGGGATTACGATGCATCTTTTGCCACGGAGTATGCAGTGCCAACTTGGGACCCCGCAGTAGGTGTCCAGGGTGGCGGTAGGCGTTCGGACCGTCCGTGGGCGTCGCCTTACTACGAGAATGGAGAACTGGCTACGGAGAATCTAAAAGGATGCGATTCACGAGTGTTGATGGATCGCGCAATCGCATTTATTGAACAAACGCTTGAAAAGGGTGAACCGTTCTTTACGACAATCTGGTTTCACGCGCCGCATACCCCGGTCTTTGCCGGACCGGAATACCGCAAAATGTACGCCGAATACAGCGAAAATGAGCAACACTATTACGGCTGTATTACTGCAATAGACGATCAGGTGGGACGGTTGTATCACACTTTGGCAGCATGGGGCGCATCCCAAAACACGATGATCTGGTTCTGTTCGGACAACGGACCCGAAGGGCGCACAGGTCAAGAGGGTCGTAACCGTGGCTCAACAGGCGGCTTGCGCGGACGCAAACGTTCTTTGTTTGACGGTGGTGTCGGCGTGCCTGCCCTCTTGCACTGGCCGGGTCATGCAGACCCCGGACGTGTGGTCGAAATGCCGTGCAGCACCTTGGATTATTTCCCAACAATCGCCGAAACTATGCAATTTGAAATGCCCGATCATCGTCCTATTGACGGTATCAGTCTGCTACCGACCATTGAAGGAGACATGACAGAACGTCCGACCCCGATTCCGTATCGGTTCAATAGTGGAAAAGAGTCGATGTTTCACGCACCGACCCTCGCTATGATGGATAACCGATATAAATGCTTGACCAATCTATCAAGTGATGGCAGCGAAGATTTGTGTTTTGATATGATTGAAGACCGCGCGGAAACCATCAACTTGGCAGACGGACAACGCGAGCGGTTAGGGCAAACCCGCGAGTCCCTGCGTCAATGGCTCCAGTCATGTGAGGTGAGTCATAAGGGTGGTGATTATGGTGAGGCGTTTGAACCTGTTGCGCCGTTTGAAGAAGTCACAGGTGATTGGTTGTCAAGAAGAAACAGAAATTAGTTCAGGGTCATATTTGTCTCTAAAAGCGGACTATTTCTGTTTCAATTTAGCCCAGATCGTTGTGAGCAGTTGCGGTTGCGGCCGGACAGACAAGGCAAACGCTGGATCAAACCAATCTGCCTCTTTATTTGTCCCATGCCGTGTCAGTTGTTTTAGATCACCACCGTTTAAATCGGTTTTGTAAAGTTGTGTGTCCGAAACATTTCTGCCCTCTCTTGGCGGTTTTTCAACAATATGTTCGTAGATAAGTTCGTTGCCATCCGGAGACCACACCGGATTGACTTCCGAAAGCGCAGGGTCCCCAATCGGTGCCAGAATCCGCTTCACTTTTTGTCCGTGACGATCGGCAATGAAAAGCGCGCTATCTTGTCCAAGTCCCAACTTTCCCCAAGAAAAGGCGATTAGGTCCCCTATTGGAGACCACGCAGGTGTTTCCATTAAGGGTAGTTCTTCGGGCAAAAATGACTCTTCAACACGCGTCTGTACGTTAAAAAAAACAATTTTGGTATTCACCAGCGGTCCGATCCCATCTATAAACGGAACGTTCACAACAAAGGCTATCTCGGTTCCATCAGGGGACCAGCTCGGATCTGCCACCGCGTGACCCACCCAAGTGATTCGCTGTTCAACTCGGTTATCTATCGATGCAATGTGGAGTTCCCGATTGTCGTGCCAACGTCCTTTCTGATAAGCAATCCATTTTCCGTCGGGCGACCACGTGGGAGCACTTCTATGCGTCGCCTCGTCAAAGACGCGTCGCACATCTGTTCCATCGGCGTCCATGAGATAGAGGTCGGCTTCTCCATCACGACTGGAGACAAAAAGAATTTGTGTGCCTGTGGGTGAGAAGGCGGGCATATAATCCTGGCTGGGGTGGTGCGTTAAATTGATTTGTCGGCTGCCATCGGGGTTCATCAGATGGATTTCCCTATTACCATCTCGGTTGGATGAGAATGCAATTTTAGAGACTCCGGGTGCCTGAGCGAAGACGAGGCAGGCACTTATACATAACAAATTCAAAACCAAACCACATAAAATGAACAAATTCATATTTTTCATAAAAGTATCCTACTCCTGTTTCAATTTGCTCCACATCGTTGTGAGTAATGCTGTGTTAGGTTGGACAGGCAACGCTGCAGGGTCAAACCAATCGCTTGCGTGATTATTCCCGTGATGTGTCAGTTGTTTGACCGCACGACTGTTGATATCGATCTTGAAGATTTGTTGTGTCTTATCTA
>JAPOZO010000068.1 GCA_026706025.1 Candidatus Poribacteria bacterium | reverse complement strand
TAAAAATATGGACTGGCTCCGTTTTGGCAATCCCGAATATCTCCATCTTCTATGGGCAGTGCCACCTCTAATTTTCTTATTTCTCTTTGGACTGCGACAGAAGCAGAATGCCCTGCTACGATTCCACAGTAATGTCGATTCCACGCATCTAAAACACCATAAGATTCAAGCCGGATTGTTGCTCCTAAGTTATCTTTGCATCACGCTCGCAATTGCGCGTCCGCAGTGGGGCGCGAAACCCGAATCAGTCGCTGAGCGGTTGGATGTTATGATAGCACTTGATATTTCAACGAGTATGCTCGCGGAAGATGAGAAAACCGTTCGGCGACTTGACCACGCCAAGGCGTCCATATTCTCACTGTTAGATGCGCTTGAGGGGGACAGGATCGGATTACTCTACTTTGCAGAGGCGAGTTTCGTGGTATGTCCTCTGACGAGTGATACTGTAACACTCAGGGAATTCTTGGAGGCGATAACCGTAGAAACGCTTGCGCACAGTGGCACCCGTATTCGTAACGCTATTGAAACAGCAATAGATCGACTTATTCCAGATCAAAATCGGACAACAATCACGTCCGATTTCGGTGGACAGAAGGTCCTGATTCTTTTTTCAGACGGAGAGGATCACGGACGCGGGGCAGTTGAGGCGGCGAAAACAGCGACCCAGAGAGGTGTACATATCTATTGTGTCGGTGTTGGTAGCCCTGTCAGGTCTGTGCCTATACCACTGCCGAGCGATACCGGGACAGAAGCTACACCCTACAAGCGTGATGCCAATGGTCAACTCGTGCTTACAGCGTTAGATGAGACGCGCTTGCGAGAAATCGCCAAAGCTGGAGACGGCAACTATTACCATGCAACAGCAGGGATTACGCAGTTAGCAACGGATTTAGCACGGCTCGAAAAGCAAAAATTCAGAATCCGCGCTGATGGCGACTATCAAGACCGCTTCCAATGGTTTGTTGCTGGGGCGTTAATTTTGCTTATCTGTGAGGTGCTACACTTTACCCTATTGTTTCGCAAACCACGCCGTTAAAAACCGAACAGTGTTGGTTAGGATTCGGTTGATATTATGCTTTTTTTAGGGATAACCCGCTTGGACGGAAGCGCATCAAAAGAATGAGGATGATTCCGAAGATGAGGTATCGAGCGTTGCCGAATTGGTAGGGAATAATGAAACCAGGTCTCAAAACTTCACCTAAAGAACCGAGAATCGCTGCGCCTATCATGGCACCTCGGATACTTCCCATACCACCGAGGACTACCATACACAAGATCAAGATAGATTCCCAAAAATCAAAGAATGGCACACTGATACTAACCTGAAATTGCGCAATGAACCCTCCACCGAGTGCTCCAATCGCAGCACTCACAGCGAATGCCAGCGATTTATAGCGACTGACGTTAATTCCCATACTTTCTGCTGCCTGTTCATCTTCACGGATAGCGACCCATGCTCTACCGACACGGGAATGCTGTAGCCGATAAGTGATAAAGACAACCAACGTTAGCAGGATAAGAATATGGTAGTAGTTATGCCAATTTTGATTGAAGGATACTCCAAAAAGTGTAGGAGAGGGGATGCCACGCAGCTGACCGTTTGGCGCGCCAACCAACCACTGTTCGTTTCTCACAATACGGAAGAACAACTCAGCAAAACCAAAAGTAACAATCGCAAAGTAATCACCGGTAAGTCGCAAAGTCGGAGCACCACGCAATAACCCCCACACGGTTCCATGTAGCACAGCGAGGGGGAGGGCAACCCAATAACTAACGCCGAGCCGTGCCATCAGTATGCCTGCTGTATAACCACCGATAAGGTAAAAACAGACATACCCCAAATCGAGTAATCCAGTAAATCCGCACACAATGTTCAGTCCGACCGCGAGCAGCATGTAGACGCATGCCCGAACGATAATCCGTAGCATATACTCGCCACCCGGCCATCCAAGATAGATACCGTACTTTGACAGAAAAGTAATTATGTCATCTACACCATACATCAGTAAGGGTAAAAAACAGACAACTAAGCCAAAGGTTATAGTTTTGGGTGTGAGTTTATCTTTCATATTAAGCTCGATTTGCTGTTGATTTTCCGAACAGTCCAGATGGACGAATAACAATCACTGCAATCATGATAATATAAGCAATTGCTAACCGATACCCTGAGGAGATGTATCCGGCTCCGAAAACTTCGGCTAAGCCGATGATGATGCCGCCGAGCATTGCGCCTGTGATGTTGCCAATACCGCCAAGAACGGCAGCTGCAAACGCTGCGACCCCTTTGTAATACCCCATAGTAGGTGTAATATTTTCGCTCAAGCCTACCATTATACCAGCAACTGCCCCTAAAGCGGAACCAATAGCAAATGTTACTGCAATGACTTGGTTTGTCTTAATTCCCATTAAATTTGACGCTACACGGTTTTGTGCACAAGCCCGCATCGCTTTACCTATTTTGGTCAGGTAAATCAGTCTGTTTAAGGCGATCATTAAAACAACTGCCAGTAAGAGAATAGACACGTCACGATAAGGGAGGATACCCCCGCCCGGCAGGGGTATGGCGTTTAAAATCTCGCCTGTTTGCATATTGACTTCGCTTACGAGGAATGCTGGAAGCGTTTCGGTTGGAAATTGCTGGGGTCTCGCTGACCAAATCATCCGGGCGAGGTTTTGAAGCACAAGGGATATGCCTATCGCTGTAATCAACGCCGATAAACGCGGCGCGTCCCGAAGGGGTCGGTACGCTACGAGGTCTATCAACATCCCTAACAGTGCACATAGGAGCATACTGGCGGGTAATGCTATCCAAAACGGTATATTGAAAACCGCAATAAGCATCAGGGCGAGGTAGGCACCAAACATAAAAATCTCGCCATGTGCGAAGTTAATCAACTGGATAATGCCGTAGACCATGGTATAGCCTACGGCAATAAGTGCGTAAATGCCGCCTAACACCAACCCGTTAATAAATTGTTCCAATAATTGCGCCATAATTAACTTCTTCGGGTGTTAACCTTGTAGAAAAAAAAAGACTCTGGACGTTTCTGCTGCTTACCTTCTGCTTTGAATAAAACTGCTTATTTCAACTCAGACAGCTGTTTCTCTGCGGCAACAAATTGTCCATCTTTCACAATTTTTACGTAAGCCGGTTTGTTAACGGTATCACCTTTTACATCAAAATAGGTTAACCCTGTAATCCCTTGGTAACCTTCTTCAGGTGTGTCTAAGGAGGCTAAATGCTCACGGATGGCTTTTCGGTTATCTGCAATGGATGCTTCGGTGTTATAAGTTTTTTCAAGTGCTTCAGCGATCATTCCGACGGCATCATAGGTCAATGCAGCCCATGTATCAGGAGCTACACCGTGAAGTGTCTCAAAATCCGCTGCCATCTGTTGTGCCTCTGCGCCCCCTGCGCCAAATGTAAAAGGTGTTGTTAGATAAACACCCTCTGCGGCGGAGCCTGCGATTGTGAGGAAATCTGGTGAATCCACGCCATCGGCACCGAAAAACTGTGCGGTAATCCCAGCTTCACGTCCCTGTTTAACAATTAAGCTCGCTTCCGTGTAGAGTCCAGAGATAAAAATAGCGTCAGGATTTTTGGCTTTAATGCTCGTGAGTTGTGCCTTAAAATTGGTACTATCTCTTTCATAAGCTTCCGAAGCGACGAGGGTAAGTCCGATTTTCTCGGCTTCCGCTACGAACGCGTTTCTTAGACCACGACCATAAGCATCATTATCAAAGAAAACAGCAACCGATTCAATACCCATCAAGACGTTATCAAGATATTGCGCAATAAATTTCCCCTGAAAACCGTCGTGGTACAAATTTCGGAAGGTCCACGGGCTTCCTTCACAGACTTCTACAGCCGTTGACCCCGGGGACAGTTCAACAATACCTGCGCGGTCATAAATTTCTTGACCGGCTAATGAGCAGTCACTATTAAAATGTCCAACCACTGCGACAATTTGCGGGTTGTTGGCGATGCGTTCTGCGACGAGGCTTGCCTCTGAACCTTTGCCAGCATCATCTTCAAAAAGTAGCGTCAGTTTCATACCGTTGATGCCGCCTGCTTCGTTAATTTCTTTTTCCTTCAGCTCAGCACCGCGTCGGATCATTTCTCCAAACGCTGCAGCCCCACCTGTATAGGGTGCTGCAACGGCGACTTTTAACTCTTTTTGTGGTTTCTGTGTTTCGCTTGTATTCTTCTTATCTTGAGGTTGACATCCGAAAACGGACACAAACCCGACTATTAGCAACCCTACAAGCCAATTTCTCATGTTATCTATGCTCCCTTCATTTTCTGACAAATCTTGCGTGCTATCAATCCGAAATATGCTTATTTTACGGCAAAATCTGTCTGAAGTCAATTTTAAATTTCAATTTATCTTCTTTGCCATCTGAACGGACGATCCGAACGTCTGGCACAATAATTCTGAGATCCGTTGCATGACTCTCAAGACGGTCAAAAATTAAGAAACCGCTCCGTTTCGCGCCGGAGAATAATTTACCGCTTTCAAAAACAGTGTCCTCTATCACAATACGTCCCCACTCTAACGCCTCAGCATCTACATAAGACTGATAATAACCGTAGTAAGAGGGGTAAGTCGTAGCGGCATAGGGATACGCAGCATTCCATGGATCACCCTGCGAGAGATTCACGTCGTCGTAAAGTGAATCAAAGTAATCGTTAGGCAAATTCGCGTATTGCGCGCCGTTTGCATCCATGAGTATCGCTGCGTCTTCGACAAGAACGCGACGATTCTCGCGATTGTGGACTATAATCTCAAACACTGTGTAGATAGGTTCAACGGCACCGTTCCTCTTGACGATAAGGTAGGGATTCGCTTTCGGATCTTCGGTGAGCGTGAACAATTCCACTTCATCAAGTGGTTTGATAGTAACAGCAACGCCCTTTTTTACGACAGTTGCGGCCCCTGTTTCTGCATTGATCTCGGCGTTAAACCGTCCCGTAATAGGTTCCATATAAACATCGATTGAGGGTTGTGGTGCAGCAGCACATCCTGCCAACAATGCCCCTGTGAGCAGAAGCAAACCGATGCTGCACATAAGTTGATACCGGAAATTGATGCGATTTTTCCTGCGAGCCATGAGTTTAACCCTCCCATGTAATTATATTTTACGCAATGTGAATTTCATTGTCAAGATTTTTATTTTTTAATAGATATAGGTTGCCGGAACTACATGTGATACGCAACCTATCGTTAAAACTCCCATTTTAACAATGTGGTGCGGTTATGCCAGACGAGCATCCCTGTCGCAGTCCCGATTGCCGCGCCAACGACTACATCCGAGGTATAGTGCCGCCCTAAATAGACACGTGAGAAACTAACGAGACCTGCGCCGATATAGAGTGGAATTCGCCATTTCGGATACCGATACCCTAAAATTGTCGCAACACTGAACGTAATGGATGCATGCCCTGATGGCATCGCTGGGTTCCCGAGTGTTTCATCAAGAGGTCGTTTCCTGCCGACCAATCTTTTCATCCCAAAGGTTATGATCCCCGCTCCCATGTATGCCGAAGACAAAAGTTTTCCAGTTTCCCGATGGGATTCATTTCCATAAGAAAATAGGAGGATTGAGGCACCCATCACACCTCGGTAATCTCCGAGCCTTGAGATGCCTTTCATGCCTGTCCATATCGGCTCTTGACGTGGTGGTGAATCGTAGATACGGTCAAAAAGTGTTTGGTCCCAGCGTGACAGGAAATTTTCAGCATTCGTTTCTAATCCTGTCATGAAAGTGCAGAAAACCGTAATACATATAAACCACGGTTTAAAGCCTCTCGCGAAGATGTAACTGACATACCGATACTGCATTATGAAATTCCGCTTGACCTATGACGTTGTATCTTTTATAATTTCGTGAGATGAAGATTAAAAAATTAATTCGGTAATTTGTTGTGAAAGTCCAGTGCGGTTGCATGAAGATTAATTTATTAATTCGGTAATTTCTTGGCGAAGCCCGGTGCGGTTAGGAAACCGCCCCTACCGGGCCTGGGAAAATGTAGAATTACCGATCCATTTTCTTAAACTTCATCAAACCGCACCTACCGACCTGGGGAAAAAAGATGCAGATACGCAATGCCGTGGTTGAGTATGATATCAAGGAAGCGGCGGCGATGCTTGATATCTCACCAGCCGCCCTCAAATGGGCAGTTGACGCTGAACACCTGCAGTGTTACTATCGACGCGGCAAAAATGACTATCGGTTCCATGAAGCGAGTCTCCGCGCCAATAAAGAACTACTCTCACAAGACGATTATCGCACCGAGTTACTCAACGCGTTTTCGGTTTCAGAGATTACCACGGAGCCTGACGCTTCGGAAGCGGATCCACCGTCCAAGCCATCCGATCCATAACCCGTTCCTGCATTTCCAGCCTGATAGCCGTGTGATCAGAGGAATCCCAAAGATTGTCTGTTTCTTGTGGGTCCAAGTGAAGGTCGTAGAGTTCTCCGCCACCGGTTCCGTGGGCGACGACGATTTTATGCTGTTTGCTTCGCACCATAGTAGCATGCGCGGCAGGTTCGCGGTGCCATCCCATGGCGTTATAATACTCGCAATAGACATCATCGCGGTGTGTATTTAACGCTTTTTTGCCCATCAACAGCGGCAATAGACTCTGTCCTTGCATACCGGCATAAGGTTCCATATCGCTTGCCTCAAGCAGTGTCGGTGCCAAGTCTACTAATTCCACAAGTGCGTCCGAACGTGCGCCGTTGTTCAGCATTCCCGGTCCAGAAATAATCAGTGGCACACGGACAGCAGGTTCATAAAAGTAGGGTCCCTTTAGATAAATACCGTGGTCACCGAGCATCTCGCCGTGGTCGGATGTGAAGATAACAATCGTGTTTTCGCGCTGTCCGGTTTCTTGCAAAAAGTCCAGCAAGCGTCCAACTTGCGCGTCGATGACATCAATCATCGCCCAATATGCAGCCCGGACCCACTGATGATCTGTGTCGCTCATTTCGGCATAAGGGTATCCAGACCTATTGCCATAAGCACCGGCATGATCAACCTGTTGCCAGATCGGTTTATTGTCGAGTTCGCCTTCAACATAGTTAGGCAGCGGAATATCATCAAGTATATCGCGATATCGTTCCAATGCTGCTACTGGTGGGTCAAATGCGTGGTGCGGGTCAAACATATTCACCGAGAAAAGCCAGGGCTGCTTAAAACGTTCAGCACTTCCGATAAACGACATTGCACGCTCGATGGACCATGTCGTTTGGCTGTGTTCCTCTGACGGAATCACTTGGACATATTTCGATTCTTGAAACGGTTTACTGTCTCGGCAGAGACCTTTATCGCGTAGCCATTGGATATAGTCGTGCGTGAACCAAGCATCGCTCGGATCGTGTGACCAAAAGAATTGATCATAGCCATCATCAATCCGTTCTTCTGTCCCTTTGCAGACGCGTGGATTACAAGGTGCGAGGTGTAATTTTCCGGATAAACCGCAGACGTATCCAGCATCGCGGAGTAACTTCGTCACCAACACTTCGTCGGGTGGGATTGCTTGTCCATTTTGCCTACATCGTGTTGTACGTGGGTAGCGTCCGGTGAGAAAACTGGCTCTGCTCGGTGTGCAGACCGGACTTTGCGAGTAGGCGTGTTGAAAAAGAACGCCTTCTTGTGCCAACCGGTCCAAATTCGGTGTCTCAACAAATGGATTTCCGTAACAACCTAACGAATCAAACCGCTGTTGATCGCTACAAATCCAGAGTATATTGGGTCGGTTAGCCATGTGTCCTCTTTTTTTAATATTTAGGCAAATTTGATAGGCGCGCTTCACCAGCACGCCTACCGGAAAATGGTTTGAATCCTTCCCACTTTCGTTAATGTGCTTTAAGCCTGCCCCAAGTAGTTGCGAGTTTATCTTGTGCTTCTACTGCAGTGAGCACTGCGCTAAGCCCGTTATTCATGATGTTATTGACCTCTTCCGCTGACAAACCGCGTTTCCAGATATTGAGGTCGTCCATCAGTCCGGTGAACGGACGGTTATTGTCAATGTTATAGCCGACACGTGCCCCCTGATCCCAATCGCCTGCGATAGGCGTACCGACGCGAGCTGCTTCTTCACCGGCTTTTTCACCGTTGATGTAAAGTACCGCTAACCCATCTGCCCGACTGAATGTGCCGCCGTAATGTATCCATTCATTCGCCTTGTTTTCGCCACCACGAATGTCGAATATCGTTGTACCACCGGGACTCCGATTGAGCCAGCGATAATTTCCGCCCCCGCGCGCTTCTGGGTGGACAAGCCATGTATTATCGCCTGCGCGGGCG
The DNA here is from genome assembly GCA_026706025.1 of Candidatus Poribacteria bacterium. NCBI lineage: Bacteria > Candidatus Poribacteria > Candidatus Poribacteria bacterium. The sequence continues at coordinate 42,607 of JAPOZO010000068.1, read as the reverse complement.
TTGAAAATCGCCATATCTGAAACGGCTTCAACGTTGAGCCACGCGAGAATACTCATACCTTCGGTAGGGATGTCTTCAGCCTTAACATTGGGACCATCTAAATCCAGAAAACTGCCGGATGCGAAATGGGCGGCTTTCCCGATCTTTCCATCATTAGACTGTGTAACATCTCCATTAATCTCGCCATCGTAGCCACGTCCAGACTTTTCAATGACGGTATTTCCATCAAAGTCTTCATAGTCGAAATACAGTACCAAATCCGGATCTAAAATCTGAGCGGATGCTTCCTGAATTTCTGCTATAAGCATACAGAGCGCACTGATCAGAAGTAAGCACATCAGATAAGCGGTTAGTATAAGGTTTCGTTTCATTAGTTTGGGGTACTCCTTTAATATGAATCATCCGTTTATTTTGATGCCTTAAGTTTTCCCCAGGTCGTCGCCAGTTTACCGCGTGCTTCCACAGCGAGAAACGCGTCAACGCCTTCGTTCATAATGGTATTGACTTCTTCTTCAGTCAAGCCGCGCTTCCAGACGTTCAGGTCATCCATGAGTCCAGCGAAGGGTCGGTTGTCGTCAATGTTATAGCCGACGCGAGCACCAGAATCCCAATCTCCGGCAATAGGTGTACCGACGCGAGCTTTTTCTTCCATAACGTTTTTTCCGTTGATGTAGAGAACAGCTAATCCGTCTGCTCGGCTGAACGTTCCAGCGTAATGCTGCCATTCATTGGCTTTGTTATCGCCAGCCCGAATATCAAAGATAGTTGCCCCACCGGGGCTACGATTGAGCCAACGATACTTGCCACTCCCACGTGCTTCTGGATGTACAAGCCATGTGTTGTCGCCAGCACGGGCATTGAAAATCGCCATATCTGCGATGGCTTCAACGTTGAGCCACGCGACGATACTCATGCCTTCGGTAGGGATATCATCAGGGTCGATATTGGGACCGTCTAAGTCAAGGAAGCTGCCAGTAACGAAATGGGCGGCTTTGCCAAACTTCCCGTCATTAGACTGTGTGACCTTTCCGTTGATCGCGCCGTCGTAACCGCGTCCGGATTTTTCAAGGACAGTGTCTCCCTTGAAGTCTTCATAATCGAAATACAGTACTAAATCCGGATCTAAGGCCTCCGCCGACGCGAATTCTGTCGTATGTAAACAGAGCGCGCCTATCAGAAGTAAGCATACCAGATACGGGACTAACCTACAATTCGATGTTAAAGATATTAAATTGCGTTTCATTTTAAAATCTCCTTTGACTTTGATGAATTGTTCGTTCATTTTTTTTCAAACGACTTCTCGTATTAAAAGTTTACCACTTTTCTATTCGGGTGTGCAATGGAAATCAAAATTTTCTTGATTTTAACTTCATTTTGCGGTAGACTGATTTAAAATATGGATGGGAAATTTAAGGTGTCGAACGGGGGCTAAGGTTGCAAAGTGTAGGAATTATTCCGGCTCGCTATGCCTCAAGCCGTTTTGAGGGCAAGCCATTAGTGGATCTCCTTGGAAAGCCGATGGTGCAGCATGTCTATGAAAGTGCTTGTCGCGCAGAAACGCTGGATGAAGTGATTGTCGCAACGGACGATCGCCGGATTTACGACGTGGTAGCCGGATTCGGTGGAAACGTTGAGATGACAGGTGCGTGTGAAACTGGGACCGAACGCGTCGCTGTTGTCGCGGAACACTTAGCGTGTGATATTATCGCCAACATTCAGGGAGATGAACCGTTACTTAAACCTGCGCAAATAGACCTGATGCTGCGACCTATCCTTGACAAACCAGAGATCCAGGTTTGTACGCTAAAACAGCGAGTTAAAACCATTGTAGATTATCGGGATGTTAACGTCGTGAAAGTCGTCACAGATCTTCACGGCGATGCGTTATATTTTTCACGTGCATCTATGCCCGGTAGCGTCCCTGAGACGGCGTTACATAAATTCCCTATATATCGGCATGTCGGGTTGTACGCTTACCGACGGGAACAACTCCTCGCTTTCACGAAGTGGAGCAGAACCCCCTACGAACTGGCGGAGGGTTTAGAGCAGTTACGCTTCTTGGAGAACGGTATCCCTATTCATGTCGTCGAAACTGACACTCCGCTTATTGGGGTTGATGTTCCTGCCGACTTGGAACGGGTCAAACAGATTTTGGAGGCTTCATAGGATACTTTCATGACAAAATACATTTTCGTGACGGGCGGCGTTATCTCAGGCATCGGTAAAGGCATTACGACCGCATCTCTCGGCAGGTTGCTTATCAATCGCGGGTTTAAGGTGATTGTCGTCAAAATTGATCCATACCTTAACGTTGATGCGGGTGTGATGAATCCATTCCAACATGGTGAAGTTTTCGTCACCCGTGATGGTGCGGAAACCGATCTTGACTTAGGCAATTATGAGCGGTTTCTCGGTATAGATCTGAACAAATATTCTAACTTTACCACCGGTTCTGTCTATAAGGAAGTAATTGAGAAGGAACGACGGGGCGACTATCTCGGTGAAACCGTGCAGCTGATTCCGCACATTACGGATGAGATCAAGCGACGCATCTACCAGATCGGTGAGGATAACGAAGCTGAAATCGTTATTACGGAAATAGGCGGAACTATCGGCGATTTTGAAATGCCACCTTTCGTTGAAGCCATCCGACAAATGGCAGTCGAGGTCGGACGCGAGGATACAATGTTCCTCCATGTGTCACTCATTTATACCTTACCCAATGGCGAGAGCAAGAGTAAACCGACACAGCATAGCATCCGCAAACTCCAAGAGTTGGGGGTACTGCCAGATGTCCTACTTTGTCGCACCAGCCAAATGCTGGATGAAGCTTTCCGTCGGAAAATTGCCCTTCTTTGTGGTATTACTGAAGAATGCATTTTCGAGGGATTGGACACAAAGTGTGTTGATGAAATACCTCTTAATTTTGAACGACAAGGGATGGGACATCTCGTTTTAAAGAGGCTTGGACTTGAGACACGCGCGCCGATGGATGCCGAATGGTGCGCGATGGTCGAAAAATTAAAAAACCCGAAACGGAAAGCCCGAATTGCGATTGTTGGAAAATACACGACCGGCAACGATGCTTATATCAGTGTTCAGGAAGCTCTCAAACATGGTGGAATCGCTAACGAAACCTCGGTCGACATTGAGTGGATAGAGGCGGAGTCGCTCACGGAACATCCGAACCTTGACGCTGTTTTTGAGAATGCTGATGGGATACTCGTACCGGGTGGGTTCGGTTATCGCGGTATTGAAGGGATGTTGGTTGCTGCACGATACGCCCGTGAAAATAAAATCCCGTATTTGGGATTATGTCTCGGCATGCAGTGTCTTGTAATTGAGTTTGCCCGGCACGTTGCGAAACTAAAAAATGCAAATACCACAGAAGTAGACGAGAATACACTCTATCCGGTTATAGATTTAATGCATGAACAGCGTTCAATAGCCGACCTCGGCGCAACAATGCGACTCGGACATTATCCGTGTGTACTTAAAGAAAATACTAAAAGTTATGACGCTTATCAGCAACCTATTATTTTGGAGCGTCACCGTCATCGCTATGAGTTAAATAACCTATACCGATCGCAATTAGAATCGGCGGGACTCTGTTTCAGCGGGTTGTCGCCGGACGAAAGTCTCGTCGAAATCGCTGAGGTAACGGATCATCCATGGATGGTAGGTTCACAATTCCACCCCGAATTTCAATCCAAGCCGCTTGCGCCACATCCGCTTTTTCGTGAATTCATCGCAGCGGTGCTCTCCTATCAATCCGAAATGAAAATATGAAAGGAGAAGAAGAGCAATGAACAACACAGCTAAAGTTCGTTCCCGTGCTTGGTACGGGGATGAGGAACTGACGCTGAATTTTCCGATCGATTGGGAAGTTGAGGTATTAGGTCCGAAAGACGCGCCTGCCCTTTCTGATGCGCAAATTGAAAAGGCATTTGCTGAGCCGATTGGTACCCCGCGTATAGCAGAACTCGCGAAGGGGAAAAAGAGTGCCGCTATTGTTGTTGATGATCTGAGCCGTCCGACCCCTGCCGCGAGAGTTATCCCGTTTATCCTACGTGAGTTGGCATCGGCAGGTGTCCCGAAATCCGAGATCCGATTTGTTGTTGGGCCCGGCTCCCACCGTCCGTTGACCGATCAAGAGATCGCGACAAAAATTGGGACAGATGTAGCGGCTGAATATGAAGCGACGAACCATGATTTCCTGAGCGGTGATCTACGTGCCCTCGGTAGCCTTGATAATGGGATGCCTATCTATATTAACCGTATTGTTGCAGATGCGGATTTTAAAATCTGTGTCGGTGGTATTTATCCGCACAGTTCTGTCGGTTTTACTGGGGGGGCAAAGTTGATTGTACCTGGTGTCTCAGGATTCGCGACAATATTTTACTTTCATACCTATTCATCAAGCCGCGGTCCAGGAATTATTGAGGGGGAAGAAGGCGATGAACCTGACCGACGCGCTTGTGCTGAGCTGGCAGCAAAAATTCTTGGACTTGATGCCATTGTAAACATGACGCTGAATACCCATCGTGAGATCTCTGGCGTGTTCTTAGGGGACTTTGTAAAAGCGCATCGTGCGGGTGCGCGTTTCGCTTTGGAGACTTATAGTACACCGATATCCGAAACGAGTGAAAAAGCGACTAATTTGATTGTGGCGAACTGCTATCCACTCGATTCTGATGCAATCCAACTGGATAAGGCACTGGCAGCCTTTAGTTATTTTCAGAACGCCTATACATTGGCACTCTATCCTGCCAGTGATGGCAGCTGCTACCACGGTCTGTACGATAGACTTGATTATCCGCGCTATCTCCAGCAGCGCGCGGAACAGATTCCGATGGAACCACCAGTGCCGCAAATCGGACCCCGCAACCAACTACACGTCTGGTCTGAGTACTTTGGCGCAGATGAATTCTACAAAGAATACCCAGCTGCACGCCTCTTTCGCAACCTTGAACAAGTGATTCAGCTCTTTGCAGAGAAACTTCCAAAACACGCACGCGTCGGTGTTCTGCCAGCAGCCGGAATTCAGATATTAGGGGAACAACATCGGGGTTAAAAACCTTTCTATAAGATAGAGGACGATTATGAATAACACTGCTACAGTCTACTCCAGTGCTTGGTATGGAGATGAAGAACTGACTTTGAATTTTCCGACCGGTTGGGAGGTGGAGGTACTCGGCCCCAAAGACGCGCCCGTGCTTTCGGATACACAAATTGAACAGGCATTTGCTGAACCGATCGGCACACCTCGTATATCGGAACTCGCGAAAGGGAAAAAGAGTGCTGCTATCGTCGTTGATGACTTGAGCCGTCCGACACCTGCAGCGAAGGTTATCCCTATGCTTCTGCGTGAGTTAGCCACAGCAGGTGTCCCGAAGTCCGCAATCCGATTCGTTGTCGGTGGTGGTTCTCACCGACCTCTCACTGATGAAGAGGTTGCGAAGAAGATTGGTGCGACTGTCGCCGCTGAATATGAAGCAACGAGTCACGATTTCATGAGCGGCGATCTGCGTGCGCTGGGAAATCTTAGTAACGGGATGCCTATCTATCTCAATCGTGTCATTGCGGATGCGGATTTCAAAATCTGTCTTGGTGGTATTTATCCACACGGATCCGTCGGTTTCGGTGGCGGCGCGAAATTGGTCGTGCCGGGAATCGCAGGTTTCGCCACAATGTTTTATTTCCATACGTTCTCACCCGGACGCGGACACGCCGTTATTGAAAGAAAGGGGAGTGAACCGGATCATCGAGATTTCGCTGAGGAAGTAGCGGGTGTCCTCGGGCTTGATGTGATTGTCAACACGGTACTCAACAGCCGCCGTGAAATCTGTGGACTGTTCGTAGGTGATTTTGTGCAGGCGCACCGTAAAGGGGCGCACTTCGCTTTAGACACTTACGGCACAGAGATACCGGAAGCGAGTCGAAAAGAGACCGATTTAGTTGTACTCAACTGCTACCCACTTGACAGCGATCCGATCCAAACGGGTAAAGCGTTGTGGGCGACGCGTTATTTTGAAAAAGCGTATAAAATGGCACTCAACCCCGCATCAGACGGTATCTGCTACCATGGACTGTTTGAGGAGATTGATTTCGCACGCTTCTTACAACAGCGGGCGGAGCGGGCGCAATCTGAACTCCCACCCGCACAACTCGGAACGCAAGACCAACTGCACGTCTGGTCAGAACACTTTTTAGTCGATGATTTTTACAAAAAACATCCGGGGGACCTCCTCTTTAGAGATCTTGATCAGTTGATCGCGCTGTTCGCCGAGAGACTGCCATCTCAGGCGAAAGTCGCTGTTCTACCTTCCGCTGGAATTCAGGTGTTAGCCCCGGAGAAATAGATGCCGATACGAAAAGAAAGTACGGGTAATGCTTTCCTGCAAAACGCTAATACTTTCCTCGGTAAAGTCGAGACCGGCGCGTTGTGTCTCATTGTCGCCATGATGCTCGGGCTTGCGATACTCAAAATTGTCCTGCGTTACGTGTTCAGCACCAGTCTGTTGTGGAGCGATATAATGCTGCAACACTTGACGCTCTGGCTCTGCTTCTTCGGTGCCGCGCTCGCTACCTGTGAGAGACGACATATCAGTATTGATGTACTGAGTCGGATTCTGCCGAGAAGCGTCACGCGTTGGACCCATCTCGTTATTGACTGTATCGCCTTGGTCGTTGTCGGGATTTTAGCGTATTACGGTTTTCTCTTTCTTGGAGATGAACAGTCAAGCGAGGCTGTATTAATTGGCAGTGTCCCGTTGTGGTGGGCGAAAACTATTATTCCGTACGGTTTTGTTCTCATTGGTGTTCATGTGGTACTCCAGATTGGCATCCATCTAACAGGGAGTGCGGATACGCCAGATGCTATCGAGGGGGAACCTGACTGATGGGACTCATAATTGGCATCGGTTTGATAGGTTTCGCACTCCTCGGTGGCGCGCTTTTCGTTTTACTCGGTGGTGCCTCGATTATTGGATATGCCATGGCAGGCGAACCGATTGCGACAATCCTGATTGATTTCAACCGGCTCACCCGGAATTCGACAATCCTCATTATCCCACTTTTCACCTTTGCAGGATACATTATCGCTGAAGGGAAGGCACCGCAACGGTTGGTTGCGTTCGCGCGTGCGAGTGTTGGCTGGTTACCGGGCGGTATTGCTGTCGTCGTTCTCGGTACGTGTGCTTTCTTTACTACTTTCACAGGCGCGTCCGGCGTAACGATTATTGCCCTCGGTGGATTGGTCTATCCGATCCTGCGGCAAACCTATAACGAAAAATTTTCTCTCGGCTTGATAACGGCTTCTGGAAGTATCGGGCTGCTCTTTCCCCCGAGCGTTCCGCTCATCCTCTACGCGATTATCGCCCAGGTTCCTATTGACAGGATGTTCCTCGCGGGGATTATTCCCGGTCTCCTGATTCTCGGTGTTCTGAGTTTCTATTGCTGTGGATGGAGTGTTATCAAGAAGAGTGAGACAACACCGTTTGATTTGACGGTTTTCCTAAGAACACTCTGGGAAGCGAAGTGGGAACTCCTGCTGCCGTTTATTGTGTTGGGTGGTATTTTATCGGGTATCGTTACATTGGACGAGGCGGCTGCACTAACAGCCATCTATGCCTGTATCGTAGAAATGGGCATCCACCGTTCTATTTCGTTGAGAGTGTTACCGCGTATCGTCAAGGAGAGCACCTTACTTGTTGGTGCAATCCTTATTATTTTGGGTATCGCCTTAGGGTTGACAAACTATCTCATCACGCTTGATGTACCGACAGCCGTCCTCGACTGGATTCAATCAACAACAGAAAGTCGTGTCATTACACTCATCGGACTCAACGTCTTCTTGCTCATCATTGGGTGTCTGATGGACATCTTTTCGGCGATAATTATCGTGGTGCCGTTGCTGCTTCCTATTGCTGAGCAATTCGGGATTGATAAGGCGCATCTCGGGATCATCGTCTTAACCAACCTCGAAATTGGGTATTTGACCCCGCCTGTTGGCATGAATCTGTTCATTTCCAGCATGAAATTTGATCGGTCTGTCGTGCTGCTCTACCGTTCTGTCCTCTTATTTATCGCGCTGCTACTGGTAGCACTTGTTTTGGTGACGTATGTGCCGGAGTTGAGTCTCTGGCTCCCGCGAGTCTTTGGAAAAACATCAGCACCACTTCTCTAACTCTTCTTTTTTCTCGTGTTAAGGTTTCTAACTTTGGTGAGTGCTTTTTTGATCGCTGATCTGTAAATATGCCTATAACAGTGCACTTAAACCCGATGATGCTTCAACAGTTCCCAATTCGGCTCAAAACCGATGCCGGGCCGAGGCGGAACTGTAACATATCCATCAGCATCTAAAACCATCTGCGGGAGAAACATTTCACCGCGCAACGGATCAACAACCGGTGGATAGTATTCTAACATCAGACCGTTGTCCCGACTTGCAGCGATATGGATTTGCAATTCTTGCGCACCGTGTGGGGCAATCAATTTTTCGGCTCCCGACGCTTCTTCGACGACCTGCATCGCTGGGTCATAGCCGGGGAGGATAGCGACATCCAGATTGAATACATCCGCGCCGTCGTAATCAATCAGTGTTTGGAAATAGTGTAATCCGTATCCGTTTTCGCCGGTGGCGATTCGTATACCGTAATCTTGTGCTGTTGCCCGTAATGCCTTATGTCCGCGGTAATCGTGGCTATGAATTGGCTCTTCAAACCAGAAGATTTTGTTTGCCTGCAGCGCGGGCAGAAACGCACGCGCTTCTTCAATGGACAAGGCACAATTTGCGTCCACCATCACGGTAATACCGGAGCCGACTGTTTCACGAACCACTTCAATCCGTTTGATGTCCGTTTTAATCCCTGCATCGGGGTCGCCAATCTTCATCTTAACCGCGGTAGCGTTGAACGCATTTATATTCCGCGACATCTCTTCACGGAGTTCATCAAACCCTTTCTCTCTACCGTAGTAGCCACCGGCGATATAGGTACAGATACGTTGCTGTGTGCCACCGAGTAAGGCGTGAACCGATTTCCCTTCTATTTTTCCATGGACATCCCAGCACGCTTGGTTTATGGCTGCGAGTACCTGTGTGTGATACCCACCGGGTCCGTAGATTTTGTAGTTCTCAGCTAATCGTGAGACATAGGCAGTATCCGTTACATCGTGACCAATCAAGGCAGGGCGGAACAGGTCTACAAACTTTGGGAATATGGAGAGTGGACGGGTTGCAGCGGTGCCGCCATTAAAACCGTATCCGACGTGCGCTTCTGTCCCACTTTTGGCGGTTACCTTCACCAGATGGAGCCTGCCTTTATCATAGACATGCATGCCGTTCCAGATAGGCGGTTTGTCCCATTCATAGAGTTGGCTTTCAATGGCTGTGATTTTGAACGAATCTGTAAGCATTGATTTTCTATTCTTTCGTTACTGGTGGTGGTTCTGCTGCGAAGATCGTCAAACGCAATTCTTCGTCAAACATTTCATATTCAGGGGTCTTCCCGCTCAATGCCTCGCTCTCGTTCAAGATGATACCGACACCTTCTCCTCGACGTTCTAAAAAGTGTCGCCGACTCACCTGCCTACCCATCTCATCGTCTAATGTGATTTCGGAAAGCAATCGCGCGAGCAGTTCATTACGCGTGGCTTGGCTGTAACGCAGATTATCCACCGTCACAGTGTTTGCTAATGCCCCCGGCGAATAAAGTTCCAACCGATCGTCAAACATAAACAGCCGTATTTTTGAGCCTGTTTTTGAATAATCTCTATGCACAACCGCATTGACTATCGCCTCGAATACGGCGCGCATGCTATATTCAGGGTAATCTATTCTGCCAATGTCCTTCCGCGCTGCGACGGCGTTGTATCTTTTAACAAATCTCATGGTGTGTATGATCTGTTGGTCAAGTGGTCCCTTAAAGTCCTGCGCATCAAGTTGGTGGTCTGCATCCTTTTCCTTGCTAAGATAAAAAACGGCTTGAATGAAGCTATTGTAAAGGTAGTCATCGGGTTTCTCGTGACACATCAATACACCGGCCACAGAAGCGCGGTTCTGATTACCCTCCTTGACGAGCAAATGCCTTTTAAGAAGTAAATCCTCTATCTCATCATCTGTAGCACCTTCTGTGATAAATCGCTGATAGAGGTTTTGTCTGAGTGTGTCTTTATCCGTATTTGGTACGAACTGTTCGTCAAAAGCGATGATACGTGCTTGTGAGCGGGTTTGGAACAACCGCGCTAACTGCTCGGTGGGCATCTCTCTTTTGCTACTGCCTTGACGAATAAAGTAGCCGTTAGAGGTTTTATGAACAAAAAGACTTCTCGGCACCTCAATTTTTAACAGGTTTTTGTCATCAATCCGTAGTTTTTCTGTAAAAATGAGAACGATTGGATCAATACTGTCCTGACATATTTCGACGACTGTTTTTTCTGCTGCATCCAGTTTTTGTCGGTCAACTCCAACGATTTCCCCATTGTCGTCAACGCCGATCAATATCACGCCACCTCTTGCGTTCGCAAAGGCGGCGACTTCGTCGGCAAGACTACTTCTAAGCGGCAACTCTCTTTTGAATTCAATCGTTGCATCTTCGCCAAGATGTATTTTCTCTATGAGTTCGGTCAAACTGTCATACATATCTTTTCTCCTATTGTCCGACAGTATAGCATTATTGGTGTGTAATTTCAAGAAACTTGATGCTTACGAGAAGGGTTCTTTGCGATCATTATGTCGCTTGGATGTGCGTTCCAAAATAGGATGAAAAATCCCTTACAGAAGAGAAAAGGAACGCCTAATGCCAAAAACTTTACATATTTTTTTTATTTTCTTAAGCGGTGGAAAAGAATAAAAAAGGGCGAGGTTGAGCAACCTCGCCGAGGAAATTAAATAATAGGTTTGTCAATTCAGTGTTTCAGTCCATTCGTTGAGAACTCGCGCCATCTCAACGAAAACATCTTCTTCCGTTTTACGGCGTTTGAGGACCTTGAATCCATGGTCCGCTGTGTCCAGCAGATGTAAGGTTGCCTTGTCGCCAAGTTTTTCGCAGACAGGCTCTAATAGTTCGAGGACTGCCAATTTATCACGGGTGCCAGAGAGGAACAGCATCGGAATTGTGACATCAGCGAGGTGCTCGGCGCGCTCCGTGCCTTCTCTGCCAGACGGATGCAGTGGGAATGCGAAAAACACGAGACCTTTGACGTGTTCAATAGGTTCCTTCGCTGCGGACATTGAGGACATGCGCCCGCTATAGGAGTGTCCACCGACGAGGATGGATAAATCGCTTGCGGCTTCATGTGCAGCATTGGCAGCGGATCGGACGGTTTGGAGGGCGACTGCCTCCGATTCCCTACCGCCGCCACCACGTTCCATATAAGGGAACTGGTAACGGAACGTTGCAATACTTATATCTGCTAACCGTTCTGCGATTGTTTGGAGGGTTGCACTACGCATGTTTGTACCTGACCCGTGTCCGAGCACAAGCAGCCATTTCGCGTCGTCTGGACGCATTAGTATTGAGGAGACTTCGCCTTTTTCTGGCGTTGCGATAAACTTTGACTCGACTGTTTGATAACTCATTTTTATTCCTCTATGATTTTTATAAGACAAGGCTTACGTAAAATCCTATTCTTTGTAGTTCCGGCGAGGTTGGGAAACCTCGCCTACCGTGCAGTGGGGCGTGAATACTATAACCGTCGTGAGCACAGTTTGCTCGCACAGGAAAAATGCATTCTCTAACTACGCCAAGCACTGTTGCACGATGCCTCGGTAGGTCTCTAACCCCGCAATCTCTAACCCTTTGACCTTTGCGAGATCGTCCCATCGGCGTAACGTGAGGGCGTCTCGGAAATGTGGGATCTGTTCAAACGCCTCACGTTCCTCATCTGACATCACGCCTCCCTGAACTATGAGACTCCTTTTCGATGCCTCGGATAACCCGTCGTGGTAAGACGCATCGGTCGCACATAGATATCGCTTCGCTGGAACATGCAACCGAATTGGCGTTGTGACGGCTTCTGGGAAAAACGGTGCCAGATACTCCGCCCCTATCTCCTCGTGATTCAAGTCTATGTCCAGAAAGGCTTTATCGGCATTGTGTTCGTCTAAGATGATATGTCCGAGATCGTGGAGTAATGCCCCTGTAATCAGTGTAAGACTTGCATCGTTTTGCTGTGCGAGGGCAGCGCATTGGAGCGCGTGCTCCAGCTGCGTCACGACCTCATCGTAGAACGACTGCCCTTCTGCTTCCATGTAGTTGAACAACGCATCCACCTTCTGTTCTGCTGTTGCGTTTTTCATTTCGTATGCGAGGCTCTGGTCAATGTAGTTTGCCATGATTTACTGTTTTCCCTTGAAAATGTGCGATTTTGCTAATTTGTTTGTCTCGATTTGAACCATCTTTCTCATATTGGGAGAATGCCTCCCGTTTGTCGGCATAGTACTTCTCACGCCAGTCGCCTTGTGAGATGGCGTTGTAAGTGAGATAGATGATACGTCTCGGTTGCTCTGAACGATTTGCTGGACTTTTGTGTGGGATGTAAGAACCGAAAAGGAGAATGTCTCCAGGGTCTGTTGGTACCGCGATCCACTCCATCGCTGAGGCGGTCTCAGGCGCGACGCATCCCTTTTCGTCCAGTGCGATGAATCCCTCTTGATGCCGACCCGGTGAAAAATAGAGACATCCATTTTCGGGAGTCGCTGAATCCACCGAGATTAAACAGGTGATGTGGAAATTGATAAACTCGTAGGCGGGCGCGTCCTGATGCGCAGCGTAACCGCCACCGCCCGGGTATTTGTAGTTAATCTTTTCTTTATAGAGGACTGCGGGTTCTTCCATCAACTCGGAAACAACGGCTAACACTTTGCCGCTCGTCACGGTGGTTTTCATATTGGTGTGATACGGCACGAAATTTTCTGAGCGGGAAAGCCGTGCGCCGTCCGGTGTGGATTCGTAGTGATGCATCCACTTGCCGGATGTCGGTTCCCAATCTGAGATTTCAGAGACCCAGGTTTGCAGGTCCACCACTTCTTCGGCGGAGAAGAAGTGCGGGATTTTCAGATAACCGTTCGTTTTCCAGTCTCTGTGAAGTTCTGGATTTAGGTAAGACATAACGTTTTTCCTCGCGGATAATTTTCTTGCCCCAAGTATAACGTGGAGAACGTCTTTTGTCAAATTTTGAAGGATGTGTTGCGTCAACCTCTTAATCTTCGGGATCAGTGGGTTTCGTGCTGAACTGCAACGCGTTTGTAGCGTCTGCGACTTCCATCCGATAATCCCACCAGCCATTGTAATCTGCAGACAGGATCGTTAAGGTGTTCCAACCCTCTTTCAAAGGTAATTCAAAGTGTGCCCACCAAGAAAATAGATGTTTGCCCGGAATAGCGGCACCAGAAATCTCAACGCCGTTAAGATAGAGTCTTCCGAGATTGCTTCCCCATCCGATCTGCGCAAACACACGCCGTGCATCAGGGCTTTTGATATAGGAGGTGCCGAAGCCGTACGCCAACTCAGCGTCCCCAAAAACATCATTTAAATTGACGCGCTCCGATTCAGAACGATGTTCTTGCCAAGTAATTTCTCCTGATTGTCCTTGGTAAATCTTATTGAGATCGGATTCCGGTAATGATATTTTGAGAAAACTCTGTGGGACATCGTTCTGATCGACGGGAGTTTCTGTGACATCAAGGGCAAAGGGACCGAGAAGCATCCAATCTTTAAGGATACGCATATCTTCTCCGTCAATAGGGTGGAACAACTGCCTCCTGCTCAACAATTGTTCACCACCATAGAGTGCTGAATAATTGTAGGTCGGCAGCGGGAGGAAGTCATCCGATGGGACTGAAAAGGTGACAGTTGTTTTTGCGGTTTGCCCGGGTTTGGCTTGAAGAGAGAGTTGATTTGGGGAGACCTGCCAATTCTCACTTGAATTGAAAACTATTTCAAGTTTCAGCAGTTTTTCAAGCGTGTTTTCGAGGATTATTTCAAGTTTTCCGCTGGAGAGCGGTTGATCTCTGTTGAGATTAAACTGCGGCTTAAAAGTAAGCAAGTTCGCAAGCCGATTTTTAAACGCTGCCGTCGAAATGTCCGCGGGATGGATATTCCCGGGTTCAATAATCGCGATATTAACCGCTTCGTCATCTACGGTTACAATACTATAGTGGTCAAATGCACCGTATTCTCGTACTTCCTGCGGTGTAAATCCGCCGCCGGTAGCACCGAGGACGAAGTATCGGTGATCGTTGCGTGTATGAAGCGTCAGGTTATGATAGTGCCCCGCGAAAACTGTATATGCACGTTCACCGAGTGCCGCCTCAATTTTTTCCCAACCGGAGTGTTCCTGAAGCCATAGCGGTCTGTGCAGCAGGACAAACGTATGTCGGACATCCGAGTGTTTTGCTAATTCATCTTCCACATACTTCGTCTGCTCATCTCCAAACCAGCCTTTCTCCCAGTCCCATTCCTCTGCCTGTACAGGATGGTGCCACTCCTCAGTATTCAGCATTATAAATAGACAATTTTTATAGGTAAACGCCGAATAGGTGCGTCCGAGATATTCTTTCCAATAGTCATACATCACTGGGTTGGTAATATCATGGTTACCAGGCAACGGAAGAAAAGGCACGATTAAATCGGACTGATGCCCCCAAAATTCTTTCCATTCCGCCGTGAGTTGTTTAAGGTCTCTTGTGTCTCCCTGTATTAGGTCGCCGACCATGATAGCGAAGTCGGGTTTCAATATGTTGATTTCGTCTATTGCGCGGTCAAACACTGGCCACTTATCCAAACCGCCACCGGTTTTGTCGCCGATAATCGCGAAACTGAATTTGTCTGGGTCATTTGAGAACGGTCGTTCGACGATTGGCATCCGTTCTGGAAAATTGGGTGTTTGGGCGACGGCTGTAGCAGCAATGGTAACGCATAAAGCGGCTACTGTGATAATCTTGGCAAAGTTTGCCAGTTTCCAAGATCGCGTTATCTGTTTGTATGTATGAGACATTTAATTGTGTCCCTCCTCCGTATATAAAGTAAATGGTATCTTTCAATAGGCGTGCTTTGCAAACGCGTCAATAGCGAACTCTGTTTCTTGGTAGTAATGCCTGAATTTTCTATCTTCGCCTTTCAATCGGATTCTGGAATGGGCAAAACGTCGCGATAGACCGGTTCCATCTTTTCGGAGTATGTACCCCCGCGAACCCACACGACAGGACGGATATTTTTTGCATCCTTTTTAGGGATACGTTCTGCATTTGCACTGATGTAGTGTGCAACATTACACCGTCGAAAGCGCGAACTGTGATTATCGGTGCTTTTATGGAGGAGTTGGTTGTTGAACCAAACGACTGCCCCAGGCGGTGCTTCAACAGCGACACCATCTGTGTCCTTAGCATCACGTGCAATTTTAAACTCCGCTTGTTGTGAACCTTCAAGGTCCTCATGCTTAAGAATACCGTGCTTGTGGCTACCGGGGATAACGTATAGACACCCGTTGTCTCGATCAGCGGCATCAATCGCAGTCCACGTGCCGACGGTCATTTCAGTTTTGTACTGATGGTTGAAATACCATTTATCTTGATGCCACGGGAACCCTAAGCCAATCTTTGGGGATTTCCAGATATACAGATTATTGAGACCCAGTAGATTTGGCCCGAGTAGGTCAACGATCGGATCCGTTAGGCGCGGATCACGGACACGCGCAAGGAATTCTGGGATGTAACAACTCACATGATGGATTTTGTGCATCGCATGGATACCCGATGCGTCCACTTTTCCATCTCTGACCAAGGCGTTTTGATTGATATTCGCCGTGGGGAAAGATCGTTTTCCTACAGCAATATCGTCAGCGATGTGTCGTAAACTGTCATTTTCTTTTTCTGTGAAAACGTCGTAACGGACAAAATATCCGTTTTCTTCCCAAAAAGATCGTTCTTCAGGTGTTATCGCAAATTCCTGTTGTGGTTGTGCTGTGTTTGTGTCCATTAATCCTCCTGTTCTTTGGGGATCGGCAAAGCGTCCCGATAGACGGGTTCCATCTTCTCGGAGTATGTATCCCCCCGAACCCACATCACCGGTTTGATATGATTTATGTTCTTATACGGCAGACGTTCTGAATCCGCACTGATATAATGAGCAACACTACATCTACGAAACCGTCCACTGTGGTTATTGGTGCTTTTATGGAGGAGTCGGTTGTCGAAAAAGATGACACTTCCGGGTGGCACTTCAACAGCGACACCGTCTTCGTCCTTGGCACCGCGCGCGCTCTTAAACTCGTTTTGTTGTGAACCTTCGAGCTCCTCATGCTCAAGAACGCCGTCCTTGTGGCTACCGGGAATAACGTACAAACACCCATTCTCTAAATCTGCGGCATCAATCGCAGTCCATGTGCCAACTGTCTTGTCCGTCTTATACTGTCTATTAAAATACCATCTATCTTGATGCCACGGAAAACCGAGACCGATTTTTGGCGGTTTCCAGATATACAGATTGTTGAGACCGAGGATATTTGGACCTATTAAGTCAACAACGGGATCGGTGAGACGCGGATCACGTGTGCGTGCGAGGAACTCAGGCGCGTAATTATTTATATGATGAATACAGTGCATCGCGTAGGTCCCCGATGCTTCAGTTTTTCCATCTCTGACTAACGCATTTTGGTGGACATTTTTCGTACGGAAGGGACGTTTACCGGTGGCGATGTCATCAGCGATTTGCGCCAAAAAGTCGTTCTCGTCTTTCGTGAAAACGTCGTAACGGATAAAGTAGCCGTTTTCGTCCCAAGAGGCTCGTTCTTCAGGGGTCAGTCTAAATTTCCGTTCTTCGGTTGTTGTATTTGTATCCATTCTTGCTCCTTTCAACATGATTTCTCAGTCCTTCACGTTACTGTATTCTATTCGGATTCTGAGATGGGTAAAGTGTCGTGGTGGACTTCATCAGACAGCGTTGGGTATACTTTACCCCGAACCCACGAGACTGGAAGTATATGCTTTACATTCTTATACAGGGTCCGTTCCGCCTTTGCACTCAAGTAATGTGCAACACTACACCGCCGAAAACGCTCAGTGGTGTTATCAGTGCTTTTATGGAGGAGTCGGTTGTCGAAAAAGATGACACTTCCGGGTGGCACTTCAATGGCAACCCCATCTTCGTCCTTGGCACCAAGTGCCAGTTTAAACTCCTGTTGTTGCGATCCTTCAAGTTCAACATGCTCAAGGATTTCGTCTTTGTGGCTACCGGGTATAACGTATAGACACCCATTATCTATATCTGCGGCATCAATGGCAGCCCACGTACCGACGGTAGTTGGGGTTTTAAACATAGATTGCGTATACCATCTATCTTGATGCCACGGGAACCCTAAACCGATTTTCGGCGGTTTCCAAATATAGAGAATGGTGAGACTGAGGAGATCTGGACCGAGGACATCAACAATGGGGTCGGTGAGACGGGGATCACGTGCCCGGGCAAGGAATTCAGGGGAATAAAGATTCATTTGATAGATACTGTGCATCGCGTGGATACCCGATGCTTCGACTTTTCCATCCCTGACTAACGCATTTTGATGGATGTGACGGTCTGGGTAGGGTATTTTTCCGAGCGCAATGTCATCAGCGACCTGACTTAAAAAGTCGTTTTCTTCTTTACTGAAAACGTCGTAACGGACAAAGTAGCCGTTCTCGTTCCAAAAAGCACGTTCATCAGGCGTTAAGCGGAATTTGCGTTTTTCAGGCGTTATGTTTATGTCCATCCATGCGCCTCATAATTCATGACCCACTACTTAGAACTTACGCATCTTTTCGTGTACCCTTACACAACAAGCAATGCAGGCGGGGTTTTAAACCTCACCCGCAAGGGTAAGACCTACTCCTCTAAAATCGGTATAACGTCACGTTGCACTCCATCTGCCATGCCGGGATAGATTTTACCCCGAATCCACATCGGAGGACGTTTTTTATTCATAGCCTCAGGACGTGTCCATTCTCCTTTAGCATTCATATAATGTGCGATATTTGCACGTCTGAAACGTTCACTGTGGTTATCCGTGCTTTTATGGAGGACTTGGCTATTAAACCAGATGACCGCGCCAGCAGGAACTTCTACCGCGACGCCGTCTTCATCACGAGCACCTTCTGCCTGTTTAAACTCTCCTTGTTGTGAGCCTTCAAGTTCCTTATGGTCCCGAACGCCATGCTTATGGCTGCCGGGGATAACGTATAAACAACCATTTCCTTTATCAGCGGCATCAATAGCAGACCAGGTCGCGACTGTCGTTCCTGTTTTATATTGATGGTTAAAATACCATTTATCCTGATGCCACGGGAACCCTAAACCGATTTTTGGCGGTTTCCAAATATAGAGGTTGTTGAGACCGAGGAGATCTGGACCGAGGATGTCAACGGCGGGGTCAGTGAGACGCGGATCGCGCGTCCGTGCAAGGAATTCTGGGCAATTACAACTCACATATTGGATATTGTGCATTGCGTAGATGCCTTGTGCTTTGACTTTACCGTCTCTGACTAAAGCATTTTCAAAGATATGATAACCTGGAAAGGGTCGTTTTCCATCAACAATGTCATCAGCGATTTGCGCTAAAAAGTCATTCTCTTCTTTTCTGAAAACGTCGTAACGGACAAAGTAGCCGTTTTCCTCCCAAGCGGCTCGTTCTTCAGGTGTGAGTCTAAATTTTCGTTCCTCAGATGTTATATTTGTGTTCACGCATGCTCCTATTGACAAGTTTTATACGGCACGATCCAGTCATCGACCAGTCTTTATTTTACTCGGATTCCGTGATAGGTAAAGTGTCACGATAGACACCCTCAGACAGGGTTGGGTATATTTTACCGCTAACCCACATAAGCGGACGCATATAATTCTTATGTGGCACTCGTTCTGCCTTCGCACTGATATAATGTGCGATGTTACTTCGTCGAAAGCGTCCAGTGTTGTTATCAGTACTTTTATGAAGGATCCGGTTGTCGAAAAAGATGACACTTCCGGGTGGGATTTCAACGGCGACGCCATCTTCGTCCCGCGCACCGATTGCCTGCTTAAATTCCTGTTGTTGTGAACCTTCAAGCTCAACATGCTCAAGGATGCCGATTTTATGGCTACCGGGTATAACGTATAGACACCCGTTTTCTTTATCAGCGGCATCAATAGCCGTCCACGTGCCGACTGTGGTTTTGGTTTTAAACTGCGGTCGTGTATACCACCTATCCTGATGCCATGGGAACCCTAAGCCAATTTTCGGCGGTTTCCAGATATAGAGACTATTGAGACCGAGGAGATCTGGACCGAGGATGTCAACAACAGGGTCGGTAAGACGCGGATCACGCGTGCGTTCAAGGAATTCAGGAGAGTAAAGATTCATTTGGTGGATGCTGTGCATCGCGTGGATACCGGATGCTTCAACTTTTCCGTCTCTCACTAACGCGTTCTGAAAGATACGGTGGTCTGGGAAGGGTATCTTTCCGAGAGCGATGTCATCAGCAACTTGCGTTAAAAGGTCATTTTCTGCTTCGGTAAAAACGTCGTAACGGACAAAGTAGCCGTTCTCGTCCCAAGCGGCTCGTTCTTCAGGGGTCAGTCTAAATTCCCGTTCTTTGGGAGTTGTGTTCACTAATTTTTTCCTTGCCCCTAATAAAACATGGGATGTTTGCGCGTTTGAACCTCGCCATTTTCAGGGGTGCGCTTACTGGTTATTTTCTGAGTCTTAGGGAGAATGGAAGCGTCTGTAGCTGCCGCCAACTATGGGCAACTACAGACATCAATACGTTACATCGAGAAGTCGCCGACAAAGACGTTGTTCTCAGCACCGCTTTGCTGCCACATCACCGGGAGGTGCGTGTCTTTATAGCGATAGACTTCAGATTTACCGACGATGGCGTTCTGAAGCGTTGTCAGCGGTTTATACCAAATCTGATGCGGTTGTGTGCAGCCTGCGCACGGGTAGCGGTTGGCTGAGAGCGCGAGGGCTTTTCCGACCGTTACATCGTATTTGGTTCCATTTTTTGTAAATGTGATAGGGGCGGTTTGGGTCGCAACGACTTCACCTAAAACGTCCGCGCGTTTTGTTGTGAGCATGTCTTTGAGCGCGGCACGCTGTTCCGGTGTGGTGTTTGTGTCTACATACAACACACTTTTTCGGGTTTGGGTGTCGGTTGCCAAGTTGTTTTTCGCACTGATAACAGCGACGACAGTTAAATCGTTCAGTGAAACGCCGTTCCAATTCCCTTCATGGATGTTCCAGACGGCTGTCGCTTCTCTCCCGCCTTCAACATATTCGGCACCGAAGTGGCACGCGCCGACATACACACTCGCTGACCGGGCTTCAATGTATTCGCCTTGTACTGTTGGGGTTTCAGTCGCGAAAGCGAACCCCGCTACGAAGGTCAAAGCGAGTGTTGTTAAAACAAGTATACCTTTCATGCGCTATTCCTCCTTACGCTTTGCTTGAGTGGCGTGTAGTTTACAAACCGGGTTCGCGTTACCGGTCTCGAACAGAATACTACACCGTTTACTGTTATTATACCCTGACGCGTGTAGGATGTCAACCTTTTTTATTACAGCGGAGGCATTCAATTCTCTATTTTTTCACCTAATCTGGTCACGGCACTTTATGCTGATTATCGGTAAAGTATTTCGAGCCATCAATTTGATGAATGCGCCACTCACCTGACTTCTTTGTGAAGTAAAAACGTCCAAGTGCGTTGTAACACTTAGAGGGTAAATCCGGGGTATAGTAAAACATGGAGCCCTTTGCACTCGCTTCTACCCAAGGGGCACTAACATTCTCAGGGCGAATATAAAAATCTATCAGTTCCCAATTTGGATCGCCCTGACAATCTAATTCCTCCCATCTTCCTTGAATATAAATTTTGACATCGTTCCACCCATAGACAACGCCAGTAGTGTTAGTCCCAAATTCAATGCCCGCTGTGATATCCAATGTATCTTGGAGTGCCGTCATGTCTTCTGTTACATAGGCTTTAATGAAAGCGCGATAGACCTGCTGAATGGCTTGTTTTTCGGCTTCATAATCAATTTGTTTAACGACGACTTCCTCTTCCGGTACTTTTTCTACGTAGGACTTATCAATGTAGGGTGCTGTCGGAAACAGGACAAATTCAATAAATTTGAGTGGCTCCTCAGTTTGTTCTTGGTCAATGTCGAGGTCAACATCACCGCAGCTCAGAAGGCATACCGATACGGCTATCACCAATAATACGATCACTCCAGTTCCAAAACTTCTTTTTCTGCACACGATTTCACCTCCAGAAAATGTGCTAATAAGCGAGCATATTGAGGTTTACTGAAAAAGTGAGAATTTCATCGTTGAATATTATCTCACTCGGGTCATCAACTCTCGTTGTCTTGGCGTTGCCAGAATTCACTGTGAAGTCAATACTCCAGTGAGACAGGAATTCATAACCGATACCACCTGAGACAGAGACTCCGGTCTGTCTGGCATTTTCCAATGTAAGCGGCGGTTGCCACGTTACGAGTGTTGCCAACCCGATATTGCCGACGAGGTAAAGACCTATCCTTCGGAATGGAAAATACATGAATCCCATTCCCGCGGCACCATTGGCAACCATCGTATCCTTATAGAAATGCTGGAGTGGAAGCCATGAAATGCGGCTCGTGTAGTAGAGTAAGAACTGATCGGAAAGTCCGTGGCCGATTTTCAACTCTGTTACCAATGCGGATCTTGTTTGACGTTCGGTTGACCATTCGCTTTCGTACGCATGTCTCCAATAGTATTCGGCGAGCGGTTTCGTAAAACTGGTGCTACCCACACCGACACCCAGACCAAAAATAAAGCCTTTACGCCTCCCACGGTAGTTTTTCCTTACCAACCGGACAAGCGTGTCTTTGCGTTCTTCATAGATGAAGTCGCGCTCCTGATCTCTGAAAGCGTGGGCACTATCGAATGGATAGAGTATTAAAAAGGTGGCAATTAATACGAAATATCCCAACGGTAATGTGATTGTTTTCAAGCGTCTAATCCTCCTTAACACTCTTCTGTCAAATCTCCATCCTTTAGGTTTGGGCACCTTGACGAGAACCGACTGCTGATAACTGAACGCCTTTGGTCTGTCATCTATTTGTGCGCGCGAAAATTAAAATGACTATGATAACACAAAGGATCAGCACCCAGTACATAGGGACGGGGGCTTCGAGAAAGTCAACAATAGTGTCCTTTTTGGTCATCTTGAGCGGAACATAATAATGTCCACCCTTACCAAGTATAACGGCCCTAACTCGATCATCGTATCCATCTTTGTAGATACTGATAAGGTATTTACCTGCGGGGATGCCAGCATGTTCAAAATCGCCGTTGGGATCTGTTGTGGTTGTAAACTCCGTGCCATCTGTAGCAACAATGATGACTCTAACGCCTTCAATTGGGTTCTGTTCCACGGTCGTATCAACAATCTGTCCGCGGACGGTGCCACCTTGTTGTAGGGAGTCGTCGCGGATTGTGCCTCCCTGTAGGAAGTCGTTTTGTGCAAAGGCAATATCAACAGAGAGGACCAGATATGAAACGCAGATTAACGCTAAATTTAAACGGGGCATCGGATCTATCCTCCTTTAATTTCGCGATCGTCCTTCGCAAGGAGGCTAATTATTTTCCTGCTTCTGCTAATAGACGTTGGAGCGTTCCGCCTAAAATCTCCGCTTTATCTGCCTCTGGGATAAAAGTACAGTGCGTACGAAACGCCTCAAGCGCGTGTTGATACGTCATAAAGTTGCGAACAACTGGATAGTCGGATCCCCAACAGAGACGACCGGGACCGAAATGTTCGTAAAGGGCGCGCACAATCCAGTGTGTATCCGAATGCGGATAATCCCACGAGACCTGCGAGACATAGGCAAAGCCTGACATCTTAATATGAATATTCGGGACATTTGCTGAGGCGAGCACCTGCTTGAGTTGGGGATACGGGTGTTCTTCGCCTGCCCGCGCGCCGCCCATGTGATGACACAGAAATGGAATACTCGGAAACTCTGCAGCGATTTTACGGAGTGCCTCATGTTGGTGGCTTCCCATGGCAATGCTCGCAATGAGTCGCATTTCAGATGTTGTGTGAAAGAAACGTTCTCCCTCTTCAGAGAAAAACCAGCTCCCATCATCATCGCCTCTGAGGTAATGCGTGTAGCCTTTAAGGTTGTACATTTCTGCTGCCGTTTTCAACCGATCCGCTGCGCCATCTGTATGATACGTGTCTGTCCATGAGCAATCCACATCGGCGAATTGAATCAACCGTTCCGGATAACGTTTGACGCATGCTGCGACGTAATCGTTGTTGTCAGGGTTTCTCTCAATGCGTGCACAGATAAGCACTGCTTTGTCAACATTGTGCAGATCCATTTCGTGGAGGAGTTGTTCAATTTTACCGCGGCTTTCGTCATCAGGGACGGGTGGTTGGTAGGGCCACCGGGGCCATGCGTGTGTATGTGAATCAATTATCATTTTTTTCTCCTGAGAATGTTTCTCTTCGCTGGTGAGTTTCCAACTTCGCTTAATTTAGCCCCAGCATCAAGGCACCTAATTCTTCTTTATTGGTCTCCGTAGGTTTCACAGTCCCGACAATCTTGCCATCATACATGACTGCGATCCTGTCACTGAGATGGAGCAATTCATCTAATTCGGCGGACACCAGTAAAACCGCTTTACCACGGTTGCGGGCATAAATAAGTCGCCTATGGACAAATTCCGCCGCGTGAATGTCCAAGCCGCGTGTCGGATGCGCGGCAATAATAACTTCAGGATTTGCCTCTAACTCCCGCGCAACAACGACTTTCTGTTGATTGCCACCAGAGAGTGTTCGAATCGGATACGTGATGTTCCCCACACGAATCTGGTATTTATCCAGTGCGTTCAAAGCAGATCGCTGAATTGATTTCCGCTGGAGTAGCCCATTCCGACAAAACCGTCTCTTTTTGTGGTGACCGACGATAAAGTTATCATCAATACGATCATTCAAACTAATGCCGTGTCGGTGCCTATCAGCAGGTATGTGTGCAACCTGTTCGCCATGTAATGTGAGTGTGCCGCTATCAATCTCTCGTAGACCTGTCAGGACCTGAACCAGTTCTGTCTGTCCGTTCCCTTCCACGCCTGCTACCCCGACGATTTCACCGGGGAACACTTCAAGATTGACTTCATTGAGGGACTGTTTGCCGGGGTCTCTATTTGACAAGACTTTTTTCCATTTATGCTTTCTTAGGAGCTCTGAACTTTTAGAGAGCGTAACGCCTTCCATCCGCACCATTGGCGTTGTCTCCTCTGTCTGCTCGCGCGTGACAGCGGTTGGAATGATAGGTTCACCAAGCATCATTTCTGCCAATATTGCCGGATCGGTATCAGCGATAGGACAGCTGTGGACAGATTGCCCGCGTCGCAGTACTGTGACAGTGTCAGCGATTGCCATCACTTCGTCGAGTTTATGCGTGATGACGATGAGACTCCTCCCCTCACTTTTGAGGTTTCGCATACAATTAAAAAGCCCTTCGACCTCTTGCGGTGCCAGTACCGCTGTCGGTTCGTCCATGATGAGAATGTCCGCGCCGTGATAAAGGACTTTCAAGATTTCGGTGTGCTGCTGCGTACCAATCGGTAGAGACTCAACAGGTGCGTTCAGTGGCACATCAAATCCGAGCTGCGCCGCGAGTGCAGTAATCGTTTTTTCTGCCTGCTGGTAATCAAGGAGAGCACCGAATTTGCGCGGTTCTTTGGCAAGAACGATATTCTGAAGTGCTGTGAACACCGGAATGAGCGTGAAGTGTTGCTGCACCATTCCCAAACCGAGATGCATCGCACGCCGCGGTGAGGGTATATTCACGCGATTTCCATTAACGAAGATCTCACCTGCCTGGGGTTGGTAGAGTCCATAGAGAATTTTCATCAACGTAGATTTACCAGCACCGTTTTCGCCAACGATCGCATGAATTTCGCCGCGTTGGAGCGTGAAGTCCACCGAGTCGTTTGCTTGTACATGTCCAAACTGTTTGCTGATGCCGTGCATCTCAATGATGGGTGTGTGTGTCATCGTTACTGCCGTTGATGCGGGACGACGATATCGCCCGCGATAATTTTCGCCTTGAACGCCTCAACCTGTTTCAAAACCTCATCTGGAAGAAGTTCTCGGTTCACATCGTCAACGATATACTCAACACCGCCCTCTTTGAGTCCGTAATCTTTGAGACCGCCAGAGAAATTGCCTTCTTGGACACTCTTTATCGTTTCGTAAACAGATATTTCCACACCTTTGATGACGCTTGTGAGCACTAAACCCGGGGCGAGATTGTTGCCGTTGGCGTCAACCCATATAATTGATTTTTCTTTGGCTTTCGCGGCTTCAAGCACGCCGAGGCCACTCGCGCCTGCAGCGGCGAGGATAATATCTATCCCGCGATTATATTGTGTCAGGGCAAGCTCTTTGGCTTTCGCTGGATCGTTGAACGCTTGCGGCGTGACACCGACGTAATCCGCTGTCAGTTCAATATCAGGGTTCGTTGCCTTAATGCCAGCGCGGAAACCTATTTCAAACGCCTCGACCAGCGGTACCTTCATGCCTCCGATAAACCCGATCTGTTTTGTCTCTGTTTTCAAGGCTGCGATGACACCGGCAAGGAATGTTCCTTCGTGTGCGCGGTAAGTGAGCGATGCGACATTGGGTTGTTCTATAACCGCGTCGATAAGGGCAAATTTGACATCCGGAAATTCGTTTGCGACCCGTTTCATCGGTTCTTGAAAAAGGAATCCGACACCAATGATAAGATCGTATTTCAGTTTCGCTAATCTGCGGAGTGTCAATTCGGAATCAGTGCTTTGGCTTGGGGTGACCTCTGTGAGTTTAAATCCCCACTCGTCTTCTGCTTTTTTCGCGCCAGCGTAGGCAGCATCACAAAATGAGAGGTCACCGCGCCCGGTGACATCGTAGATGAGACCGACTTTCAGTGCCGCCGTGCTTGTCTCTATCACAGCAAAGCAAACGATAAAAACTGTAACTAAAATTCTTATGTGCAAAATGTTCTCCTTTCCATCTGATAATTTTTTCAAAAACACGGAAAATGTATGTTTCAATACTATCTATCATACATCATAGTAGACGCAAATGCAAGTTTTCTTATTCAGCAGCGTAGCACCATTCAGTTCTCCCATAATTTCGATTTTCCGCTGATAGCATCTTACCTGATTCAGACCCCTCATAACTGACCGTTGACTGCTGATGACTAACCACAAGTTAATGTTGACTTTTTTATTGTTTAAGGTTATTCTATTTTCAGAATTCTCGCTGTTATCGTGATAGCGAGGAATGTATAGACTATAGCGGAAAAGATGGAGGAGCGACTATGAGAATGGCTATCACAGTGCCGAAGTTAGCGGCATTAAGTCTCGTTGTGCTTTTCGGTATCGCGCTTTCGCTACCGACGTACGCAGGGACCCAATTATGGGACTTTGAGGAAAAGCACGATGACTGGAAAGTTGCCAATGGAAAGTGGGAAATCGCAAAAGGCGTCTACCACGTTGATAAGGGTGGACAAGCGGAACACTCTCTCGTTGGTGAAGAAGACTGGGATAATTACACGATTGAGGCGAAAGTTCGATTGGATAACCACCATTGGGCGGGTATTGTTTTTCGCGCTGAAAGCGAGATGGAGTACTACGTCTACTATCTCAATGTTCCAAATAACAAAACGGAACTCTGGCGACACAAAGATGGTGCCTGGAATGCCCGCGACAATATCGCGCAAATCCCGGCTGTTGAGAAGGTCCAAATAAAGAACGGCGAATAGATTGATATGAAGGTCGTCGTTGAGGGCAGTGAATTTGAGATACACCTCAACGGTAAACTTCAGGGCGAACATGAAGATGATGCCTACAAAACCGGCCAAGTCGGTGTGTGGGCATGGGAAACCGAGGCGAGTTTTGACGATTTCACCGTCTACGGTGATAATATAGAGGATACCCTTGCCGTTGAGCCGAATAACAAACTCGCAACGACATGGGGTCGTCTCAAACGGGTTTACTAATTTTGCGTAAGGTTTAGCCTCAGAAGTTTTCTGCGTAAGAACCGCGTTGAAAACTTTTGAGGCAATTTTCTATAAAGGGAGCGATATGATGAAATATCTATTTTCAACTATTGTGATGTGTTCTCTCCTCGTACTCGTAGCGCCTTTTGCTTTTGCAGGCGAACAGTCTTGGTCATTTGAAGCGGATGCAGCCGATTGGACACCCGCTAACGGTGCTTGGAGTGTTGAGGACGGCACTTATAAACTTGCTAAAGGCGGTAGAGCCGAGCATTCTCTCGTCGGTGAGGTTGGATGGGAAGATTACACCGTTGAGGCGAAAGTTCGACTTGATGAAGGGAATTGGGCAGGTGTTGTCTTTCGCGCACAGGGCGAGATGGAATACTATGTCTACTATCTCAACGTCCCAAATAACAAAACTGAGCTTTGGCGGCATAAGGAAGGCGCGTGGGATGCTCGCGACAAGATCGGTGAACTTGCTGGGACTAACGTTACTATCGCGAACGGCGAATGGTTTGACATGCGGGTCGTTGTGGAAGACGTTTCGATGAAACTCTGGATTAACGGTGAGGACCAAGGCGAACTTAAGGATGAAACCGGTGCCGGGTACGCCGCTGGGCAAGCCGGTGTCTGGGCATGGGAGACCGCCGCGAGTTTTGATGATGTCAAAGTCTCTGGTGATGAGATTGTTGGCGGTGAGACACCAGTCGAACCACAGGGTAAATTAACGACGACATGGGGACGTATCAAACAACGTCTTTAGGTGGTATTCCCGTTTCGCCATACGGACGGTAACAAGTGCGACCGAAACTTTCCTATTATACAGTTGTATGGGTGGTATTCTTAGGGTACCACCTTACCCTCTATCAACTTCCAGACGCATTCTGCCAAGAAACTGGTGCCTCAGACATCACCGCACAAATTCGCGCCCATAAAGCACAACTCGCTGCAGATGGCACTCAGATTGAGGTTCGCTTGAGACTCGCTAAGGTCTACCTCCAAATTGAGGCTTATGCTGAAGCGGTTAACGAGTACCAGCAAGTCATAGCAGCTGTAGCACCAAACGGAATTCCGAGCACCACAGCAACTACACCCGATTCGGATATTCCGGCGGCTTACTACGGTTTAGGATTGGCGTATACCGGGCTTGAAAAATTTGAGGATGCTATTGCGGCATACCAGGGCGCGATTGCGTCTGCTCCCGACTGGGCATATACACACGCGGCTTTAGGGAGTGCTTACGCGAACACACACCGTTACGCCGAGGCTCTTGATGCCTACAAAGTAGCGGTTGCGTTGGATTCTGACGATGAGATGATTCATCATCAAATCGGGAACGTCTATAGTAAACGTGGGGAACACGCAGCTGCGGTCCGACATCAACTACGGGCAATTGGAATCGCACCACAGTTCGCAGCTGCACACTATCAGTTAGGACTTCTCTACGTACACGAAAAGCGGTGGACTGACGCTATCAGTGCGTATCGCACCGCGTATCAGAACGATCCAGCACTTGTTGAGGCACTCTATAATCTCGCACAAGCGTATCTCCGTGCCGGGGACGCTGCAGCGGCGCGTGAACAGATGGCACTGTTTGAGGAACGGAAAGCCGCGCTTACGCCGCTCCACGAGTTGCGCGGCGCACTGCAGCGGACACAAGACACAACCGAACGCGCGCAGATTCTCGCCAATATCGGCAGATTTTACCTCAAAGATGGGCATTATGAGAAAGCCGTCTCGGCGTACCAGAAAGCACTCGGTATGGATCCGCAACTCGTCGTTGCTTATAACGGTATCGGTGTTGCCTATACCATGCTTGAAAAATACGAGGCAGCGATCACTGCACAACAGAAGGCGTTGGAACTTCAACCGAACTTTGCAAAGGCACACGCAGGCATCGGATTGGCGTATTTCAGGCAGAATAAGACACGACTCGCCCTAAAACATTACCGACAGGCGGTTAAGCAGGACCCTCAATTTTTGGAGGCACATCTAAAAATTGCGATAATTTTGTTGAATCAGAAGCGTCATGCCGAGGCAACGGATACATACCTAACCATTATCTCACTGCAACCGGACGATGCCGAAGCGTATCACAATCTCGGTTTATGTTATGCGTATCAGGCAATGGGGAAGCGTCATCCGCATCAACAACCCGATCAGGATTTGACCGCTGCAGCACTAAAAGCCCTTGAAAAGGCTGTTGATCTCTCGTTATCCGAGACGGGTGATTTGCAACCGACGGAACGATTACCCCTTCAACCATCGTTTTTGACAGAAACCTATTATCTTATCGGTGAACTTCAGGCGAGTCAAGGCGATTTCGGTGCGGCGGAGCAGGCTTACTTAACATCGGGTTTACCGAAGGCGTATCATGCTTTAGCACAGTTAACCGCGAAGGTTGCCAGCGGAAATAAAGCGGATACCAAACGCGTGTTAGAAACGGCGCGGCGTTACGCACAAAAGTCGATTGATATGGATCCGAATGTCGCAAGCTACTACAATACACTCGCACTTATTGAATTTCGGCGTGGGGATTATCGGCGAGCCGAACAAGCGATCCGAAAGGCATTGGAACTTGAACCGGAAAATCGGAACTATCAACAAGGGTTAAAACAAATTTCTGGTAAATTGGCGGCTGACTGAAGTACACGCTGTCCGCTTTTAGGCAGTTCATTGAAACGGTCGGAAATGAAAAACGGAAACCCAAACCGAGTTATTACTCGATTCAGGTTTCCGATTTAGAAAATGTCCGATATTTGCGCTTATCGGGCGTTTTTGATGCGCCCCCATGTGGTTGCGAGCTTGGTTTTAGGATCTACCGGATAACTATCATCGCCGAAGAACTCAATTTCGCCAATTTGGAAGTATGCCCCAGCTGGGTTCGCTGCGGTGTCAAAAGTAACATGCCGAAAAAACCGATACCCGGTTTTTTGCTTGTCGTAATCTTCCCCCGCCTCAAACAGGACGACTTGCAGTCGCTGATCCCAAAAACTATCGCCATCGTGGGCATAGATGGTCTCAAATTTCTTACCGTCGTTCGAGCCCTGAACCTCCCACACTGTAGGATCCCTTGCAGGCACATCGTTCGCTGAAGATACCGTGAAGTGTGTCAATGCGTACTGCTCCTCAAACTCAGCCATTATCCATAACCCTTCATCTGGGATGCCGCCTCCCTTTCCGCAGCACCATTTGTCATTGATGGGACCCAGGCGGTTATCGAAGACATTAAACGAAAATTCGCCGCCCCCGAACCCGGGTTCCTCATTAGATGAGAATTCGGCATCGTACCCCTTATCTGCGTCAGGCTCGCCATTGTCTTCTGGGTCGGTTAGGTCGCCTCCGAGCAGTGACTCCGTTCCCGTTCCCAAGACTTCCTCCGCCTGTGCCATGTCGATCGGGTTTCCGATAATACAGTAGGCCATCATCAACACAAATCCTGCTAATACTAACATAATTTTCATGCCGTTCAATCTCCTAAGAGAAATGAATCTCACTTTTACGTGAGCTTCGTGTTAAGTAGGTGAGTTTGAATAAACTGCACCCATTTTACTATACCAATCCTTACGAATCTGTATTTTATAGTAACATATTATATGATATTATATCATAGCATTATGGAAAATTCAATGTCATTTTTGAAAAATATAGAAAACAACGCAAAGCATTAGATTATCATAGAAAACTTTGTGCAGTTACCGAAACTCCCCTTCGTCGGAAGAACTGCGTTGTAACGCGGAATCCACATTTTTTGTTTGACACACACAAGCAAATGTGATTTACTATAACGCAAGTTGCCACCTATTTATTTTCACTGCGAAGCAATGGCACTCCTAATGAAGATTAAGAATTTAATCGGGTAATTTTTTCCCGATGTCCGGTGCGGTTAGGAAACCGCACCTACCGGACCTGGGAGTTTCTATTCTCACTGCGCAGCAATACCACCCCTACGGGGTGAAGAAAGTGTGGGAAAAACCGTGTTATAATGCTCAAAATCCATTGGTAGCAACTTGGGTTACTATACACAAAGAAGGCACGCAATGAACAGGAAAATCAATTTACTGATTGCTGACTGCCGATCGCTGACCGCTGATTAAAATGAAAGGATTTTCATGGCATACGATAGCCTCACAGAGTTTGTGAAAGCCTTGGATCGTGCAGGCGAACTCAAACGCATTAAAACGACTGTATCCCCGGACCTCGAAATTGCCGAAATTACCGATCGCGTGAGTAAGGCAGAGGGTCCCGCCCTCCTGTTTGAAAAGGTTGAGGGCAGCAAGATGCCGCTCCTGATTAATACCTACGGCTCGTATCGGCGGATGGCGATGGCACTCGGTGTTGACGATCTTGGACAGGTCGCGTCCGAAATTGAGAGTATGATTAAATTGGATGCCCCTGATACGCTCCTTGATAAAGTGAAAATCCTTCGGATGCTATCCCAACTGACGAACTTTCCACCGAAAACAGTGAAAAAAGGCGCGTGTCAAGAGGTCGTCTTGACCGGTGAAGACGCATCCTTGGATGTCCTACCCCTTATTAAATGCTGGCCCCTCGATGCTGACCGGTATATCACCTTACCCCAAGTTTTTACGCATAGCCTCAAAACAGGTCAACGAAATGTCGGGACGTATCGTTTGCAAAAGATAACCCCACACGCATTAGCGATGCATTGGCAGATTCACCACGATGGTGCCGCGCATCATCGCGAATATCGTCAAGCCGCGCAACAGATGCCTGTGGCAATCGCGCTCGGCGGCGATCCGGCAATGTCTTACATCGGTACGGCACCGCTGCCGTCCGGTATTGATGAACTCTTATTTGCAGGGTTTCTCCGTAAATCGAATGTTGAGATGGTGCCTGCTAAGACGATTGATATGCTTGTCCCAGCAGATGCCGACATCGTGATTGAGGGGTATATTGAGCCAGACGAGACTTGCATAGAAGGCCCGTTTGGTGATCATACGGGGTTTTATTCTTTAGCAGATGAGTACCCACTGATGCACATCACGGCGATTACGCACCGCAAAAACCCCATCTATCAGACAATTATCGTCGGTAAACCGCCGATGGAGGATTGCTACATGGGGAAAGCGACTGAGCGGATATTTATGCCGTTGATTAAGACGCAGCTCCCGGAACTCGTAGATATGAATCTACCCTTGTTCGGCGTATTCCACAATTTCGCACTGATTTCTATCGACAAACACTACCCTTATCAGGCAAAAAAGATGATGCACAGTTTTTGGGGACTCGGGCAGCTGATGTTCAGTAAAATCATCATCGTTGTTGATAAAGATGTCGATGTTCAGAATGTTGAAGAGGTGCTTTTCTATGTCGGCAGCAATGTTGATCCGAAACGGGATGTGACAATCGTCGAGGGACCTGTTGATGTGTTGGATCATGCTTCTCCACTTATGGGTGCCGGTTCTAAGATGGGTATTGATGCGACGACGAAGTGGGCAGAGGAAGGGTATCAACGCGAGTGGCCCGAGGAGATTCGGATGTCTGACGACGTGATTGCGTTAGTTGATGAGAAGTGGAAAAAATATGGGTTTTAAGGATGGTTATCGGAGGAATGGTTATCAGTTAAGAGTTACCTTGTGGCAGTTACGTTGATCTCACTGCGAGGCATGAAAGATTTTTTCGCAGAAAAAATCGCTCTGACAACTGATAACTTTAAAGGAGAAAAACGATGGCAGAAACGATTTACGATGTTGCAGTGATTGGCGCGGGACCTGCTGGCACACAAGCCGCAGTCTCAGCGAGCCATCAAATGCGGCATGTCTTGATGCTACACTCTGGAAAAGTCAGTTTTAGTCGCGGGCGTGCTTACTGGTCAAAGTCGGTGGAGATTGAAGACGCGCCGGTCTTTCCCGGTATCATCGGCCCCAATTTTGCGAAGGAACTCATGAAGTGGATGGAGAGCCGCCCGGTTGTCGATTTCATGCTCGGATCGGAAAAACGAAAAACTGGCATTGATATACGCGATGGATTGGTGCAAAAACTCACACGGAGCGGTGATCTCTTTGAACTTGAAGCCTCTACAAAAACACTTAAACAAAATACACCTTTAGAGGTCACACATTTTAAATCTCACACCGTGGTCGTTGCTGCCGGGTTTGATGACAAATGGCCCGATATTGAGTTTGAACAAGGTGAAGAACGCCTCTATAAGCAGTATGCGACCGTCTTCCGCTACGCCGGTAACAAAAAAGGGTGGCACGTCTGTATCCGGTGCGATGGACATCTCCATGTCAATGAACATTTAGCACTCCTCGGTGTCGGCGACTATATTTATGAGGCAGCGATCGGTGCGCAAGACTTTACCGATAAAATCACAATCCTAACAAACGGCAGACCGCACGGTATGTCGCCGCCTGTGTTGGAACAGGTGAAGGCACGTAAAATTAATATCATTGAGACAAAGATTAAACGGCATATTGGTGAAAAAACAGACCTTTTAGGGTTTGAGATGGTTGATGGAAGCGAGTTATTTTTCCACGGTTTCCTTGTTGATGAAGGCTTAATCCCGAATACGAAGTTTCTTGACGGATGGGATTACCAGAAAGACGAAGAAGGTTTGATTATCGCAAACGAAGATATGCAAATGTTAGATAGCAATGGGGACCCGATTCCTGGACTCTTTGCCGCGGGCGATATTATATCTGGTGAGCGAAACCTGATCGCAACGGCGTTCGCACTTGGCCAGGAAGCAGGTTTGTCGGCATCAGACTCCTTGCGTCGGTGGCACTTTCCGGATTAGGAGGGACACATAGAAATAATGCAGAACGAGCAAAAGGATACTGTCTATATTATTGACACGCACGCCGAAATATTTCGCGCTTACTACGCGATTCGTAGTGGGTTAACAAGCAGCATTACCGGTGAAGCGACACATGCGGTCTTCGGATTCGCTGGAACGCTGATTAGAATTTTAACCGAGCTTCAGGCAAAGTATGTCGTCGCTGCAATTGATACACCCGGCGACACGTTTCGCAATGAACTCTATTCGGAATACAAGGCGAATCGTTCTCCTGCCCCTGATGACCTCGTGACCCAGATTCATCGCATCCTGCAATTGCTTGAGGCATTTGGTATTTTGACGCTCGGTAAACCGGAATTGGAGGCAGACGACATCATCGCCTCTGTTACACAAGCAATACTTGACGATCCAAACGCACAAAATGTTGATGTTTCTATTATTTCCAGAGACAAAGACCTGGAGCAGCTGATTGAGGACCGGGTGACAATGCTCGACCTCCACAACAATAAGATTGTTGATGAGCGATCGTTGTGGGAGACGAAAGGTATAAAACCGGACCAAGTTATTGATACGCTTGCGTTGATGGGTGATACTTCTGATAATGTTCCCGGTGTCGAAAAAGTAGGCTTGAAAACCGCTGCACAATTGATTCAGCAGTACGGTTCTATTGACGGTATTTTTGAAAACATTGATGAGATTAAAGGGAAACGTCGCGAGAATTTGGAAAAGGCGAGAGCGCAACTTCCGCTTTCAAAACAACTGGTAACCTTGATACGAGACGCTGATTTGGACTTTTCCTTAGAGCAGGCACGCGTCAAACCGCTTGACCTTCAGAAAATCCGCCCGCTGCTTCAGGAATTGGAACTCAAACGTTATGAACAGGTTGTAACAAAACTTGCAGGCGGGGATACTGAGTCTGTAACCGCACCGGCAACACGCAAGGAACGGGTTGCGGAATTAGCACAAAAAACGGATGCTATTTTGGACAAGGGCAGCTACGGCACCGCTGAAACAGGCGATTATTCAGCGGTTGTTACGCTCGAAGATCTGAACGCGCTCGTTGAGACGCTATCGGTACAAGAAATCATCAGTTTTGATACCGAAACAGATGGCTTGGATCGTGAAGCGAAACTTTGTGGGTTAAGTTTCTCTTGGAAACCGAAACGAGGCGTTTATGTACCGGTGCGTTCCCCGCAGCCTGAAAACCATTTAGATATAGACACCGTGCTTTCGGCACTCAAGCCGATTCTTGAGGATCCGGCGCGACCGAAATGTGGACATAACCTGAAGTTTGATGCAAGTATCCTCATTAGGAACGGTGTTAAACTTCAAGGTGTGGTTTTTGATACGCTGCTCGCAAGCCAATTGGTCGATGCGCGGACACCCTCTCACAACCTTGATACGTTGGCACTGCTCCATTTAGAGCATAAAATGATCTCGTTTGAGGAACTAACGCGGGATTCCAACGATCCAACGTCTACTGACGAAGCAGAACAATTGGATGGACTGTTCGAGGCAGAGAACACACGGCAGAAGACAATTGATGAAGTGCCTTTGGCGGAAGCCACAGTTTACGCTGCAGAAGATGCAGACATCACGCTCCGTCTCTATCACTTCCTTACGCCGAAACTTGATGCGTTGGGTATTACAGAATTGGTGCGCGAGATCGAATCACCGCTCGCGCCGATTCTCGCTGAGATGGAATATAACGGCATCGTTTGCGATAAAGCGGAACTCAAACGCCAAAGCGGGGTCATTGAAAAACTCGTTAATGATCGGCAAGCAGAAATTCACGAAATAGTCGGGTATCCGTTTAATATTGATTCACCAAGCCAATTGGCGCAAGTCCTGTTTGATGAGCTCGGTTTCAAACCGGTAAAACGGACACGCGGCGGCAAAGTCTCCACGGATGTCACTGTGTTAGAAGCACTTTCCCTCAGAGAGGATGTCAACGATCCGAAGACGAGTGTACCACGCTTAATTATTGATTACCGCCAGTATCGTAAGTTACAGAGCACCTATCTGGCACAGCTCCAGAGTGCTATTGATGAAAGAACAGACCGTATCCATACACATCTCTATCAGTTAACGACAGCAACGGGTCGTTTGAAGTCCGACGGTCCGAATCTACAAAATATCCCTGTCCGTACGGAGATCGGCAGACAGTTACGGCGTGCATTTACGGCACCAGAAGGACATAAGTTAATCTGCGCGGACTATTCGCAGATCGAACTCCGTATTTTGGCACACTTTAGTGAAGATGAAAGTCTGATTGAGACATTCACCGAAGATTTGGACATCCATACAACTGTTGCCTCACAGGTGTTTCAGTTGCCGACGGAATTGGTTACACGAGAACTCCGTGATAAGGCGAAAACTATTAATTTCGGTATCATCTATGGGGTCTCCCCGACAGGTCTGGCGCGTCGGATTAAGGGGATGCGTGTAAAAGAGGCATCAGCTCTCATTGAGGATTACAAAACGCGTTTTCCGGGAATAGATCGTTTTCTGCAGCAGTGTGTCCAAGAAGCATCAGATCACGGATATGTGCGTACACTCACCGGTAGACGACGCGCGATTCCTGAAATTTATTCCACCAACCGAAGTCGGCGCAGTCTCGGTGAACGCTTGGCAATCAATACCGTCGTGCAAGGTTCTGCTGCGGATCTGATGAAGGCGGCGATGGTACATGTACAACATCGAATTGATGCGGATAAATTGCCGTTAAAAATGCTGCTACAGATTCATGATGAGTTGGTACTTGAGGTACCGGAAACAGTCGCTGCGGAGCAGGCTGAGATTGTTTGTGAAGAGATGGAAAATGCGATGTCGCTGCTCGTACCGCTTCGGACAGAAGCAGGAATTGGGGATAATTGGATGGTCGCGAAGTAAAAATTTTCTAAAAATGAAATTTAAAATTGACAAACGGCAAAGGTTGTGATATAATTTATGGTACATTTTAAGGAAAATGTGATAGTGTCCGCTGGCAAAGTTACGAGTAGTGTTTTGACAGTTTTACGGTTTGGAACCAAAACTGCTCTCTTTTGTGAGAGGGGCCAAGGGTTCCGAAAAGAGATTGATGATCGCTAATTTTGAAATCTTTCCTACGCTTGCTGCCAAATTTCTGCCTTTGAAAATGCTGACAGTGCTCAGTTTCTCATTTTCCCGTATTTTCATTACCCTATGCCGCTATGCTGAAAAATATCGGTTCGCATGGACGCACCGTGTGTTCTGCGGGTATACCGTAAGTGCTTATAATGTCGGGTTAGGGTACATATAGTTTCTAAAAGGAGAAACGAGATGAATATCTACGTTGGCAACGTGCCTTACGCCGCCACGGAAGAAGACCTCGAAACACTCTTTGGTGAGTATGGTCCAGTTGCTACCGCTACGATTATCCGTGACCGGTACGACGGTCGCTCCAAAGGGTTTGGATTTGTTGAAATGGAAAACCAAGAGGATGGCGAGCGAGCAATAGAAGCGTTGGATGGTCAAGAGATGATGGGACGTCCCCTGAAAGTCAATCCTGCGCGTCCTCGCACAGAACGCCGCGAGCCACGCCGGTACGACGATAGAGACGACAACGATATGGAAATATAGGTTGTTTCCTGTTAGCTTCGGTGCTACTGCACCTGCATGAATCTCTGAAGTAGGAAGGAAATGCCGCGAGGCATACGATGTTCTCTGCGGTTCATAAGTTTGCCCCGGTCTCGAACCGGGGCTTATCTGTGCAACAGTGGGACAAAGCGGGGAAATAGTAACGCGTACCATTTCCCCAACATTTCCGCTGTCCAGAGGTGTTTAATACTCTGTTTCTTTCAGCGACCCCCAAGTTAGCGCAAGTTTACCCGCCGGTTCTACTGCAACCCCCAAAGCGTTCAAGCCGTTATTCATCAGGTCAACGATATCTGCATCGGTCAAAGGCGCGTGGAAAAGACCGACCTCGTCCATTGCCCCTGTGAACCAGTTCCCGCTACCGTCCCAAACGCCGCATCCACCGATATTCACATTGAAATCGGACCTGCCGTGATTGATCCAGCTGCCTTCCTTCGTCGTCGGATTGCCATCAACGTAAACCTTCGTGAAGGTTCGGGTCGCAACGGCAGCGACATGATGCCACTCACCCGGCGGGTGTTCGTAAGGATTTTCGTTACCGCCAGCTGTAGGTGTCCACAGCATGACAGATGTCGGGTTAATAAAACCGAATTCTGGTGAGTCGTTCTGACCTATCACCCCAACACGATTGGTGGTGATATTCCCAGGTTTCACCCAAGCAACGACTGTAAATTCACGCACACCGTTGAGGAGTTTCGCGTTGGTGTTCACGCAGTTGCCTGAGCCATCAAAGCCTAAGGCACCGCCAAATCGACCATCTACCCAAATCGGGGCGTTGACAATCGTCCCGTGATTATTATTTCCTGACGAGTCCATCGCCACGCTTCCGGCTCCATCGTCGAACAGCCAGATGCCGACAACATCGTTCTGGCTAATTTCGGCGTTACTGCTATTGACAATGAAGAGGCTTAAAGCCATCAGTCCCAGACTGAACAGGACAACTGTTAAAGCGTTAAATTTCATTTTAATTCCTCTCACTTTCTTTAAAGATTTACCGCGACGCAGCGCGGATCTGTTTCGTTGACTCATCCGCTATTTGTAAAACTATCAGTGCGCATTAACTGCCTGATGTTCCCCGCAACGTTAAAAATAGGAGATATAGACATTTTCACACATTTTGCATAAAAACACAAGTTTTTTTTTCTGGCGATGCCATTTTTATAATTATAACATATTTCTATATTGATTTCAACGCAAATTAATCCGAACAGTTTCTGAACCAGAGAACTTTACCAAACCGCGAAGAAACCCCCTATCAAAAACCCTACCAATAGATGTCAATGTACTTCGATAATTCAGTATAAAAGAGATGGTGAGGCAGCAATGCCTCGTTTTATGCTTAACCACGCACACCAACGGCTTTACGGACTTTTGCCATGATCGGTGCCGCGATGGCACGTGCTTTTTCCGCGCCTTCTCCAAGTATTTTGTCCAATTCAGCGGTGTTGTTCATCAAGTCATTATACCGATCGCGTTTCGTGGCAAATGTAGATTCCAGTAATTCAAAGAGTTCCTGTTTCATGGCACCGTAGGCAAGCCCACCCTCAAGATAGAGTTTCCGCTTCGCAGCAACGGCATCCGCATCCGCGAAGTGCTGATAGATTGCAAAGATGTTGCATTCATTGGGGTCTTTCGGCTCTTCGGGACGCATGGAATCCGTTACAATACGTTTAACGGGCTTAAGCACTTGGTTTGACGGTGCGAAGATCGGAATAACGTTGTTATAACTTTTGCTCATCTTCCTACCATCAATACCGGGGATAGTCATCACTTCTTTCCGAATTACGGCTTCTGGGATTGTCAAGACGTTGCCATAGGTATTATTGAAGATAAGGGCGACATCGCGCGTAATTTCGAGGTGTTGCTGCTGGTCAAGCCCGACGGGTACAACGTGTGTGCCGAAGAGCAGGATATCTGCCGCCATCAAAACCGGGTACGTAAAGAGTCCAATGTTAATGTTTTTGTCCTCTTCGCGTCCCTCAGCAATATTGTCATCAACTATCGCCTTGTAGGCATGCGAGCGGTTCAACAAGCCTTTTGCTGTGAAACAGGACAAAACCCACGCCAACTCAAACACCTCTGGAATATCCGATTGGCGGTAGATAATCACCTCATCTGGATTTAATCCCAATGCTATCCACGTCGCTGTTGCTTGATAGGTGAGATTGGTCAACTCTTCACGGTCTCTGACGGTGGTCAAGGCATGATAGTCGGGTATAAAGTAGAGTGCCTGATACCGTTCTGCCAGTTCCAGCGACGGTTTAAGCATACCGAGGTAGTTGCCGATATGCGGGGGACCTGTCGGTTTGAGTCCTGTTAAAGCAATCTGTTTCAATTTTTTTTATCCTCCTTTTTGTTCCTGACTTTATTATACCTTGCTGAGCCTGAGATGTCAATTATACCTCTGAATTTCAACGACATCTCCCCATTTTAACCCCAAACTAACTTCGGCACTGCCACCATTAATGGCAATTTCTAACAACCCAAAACTCCCAATAATCGCCAAAGGCTTACCGATGCCAGATTCAGCGTAAGCACGATTGAGCCGCATCAATCGCGTACCTCCAACCCTAATCTCGTAAGTAGAGCCAATTCCAGCAAGCACGCTTTCCGATATGTTCGTTATCGCGTTCCCAAATCTATCAATTTTGACAATTTGTCCGATTATTGTGCTTCCAGAGACTTGAGGTATCGGAACAGGGAGTTGAACGAGATCCTCCACCGGTGGACCGATGTCCAGAGGCGGCACACCAAGAGATAAGTGTGCTGCAACAGGTGCGAAAATATCTCTACCGTGGAAGGTGTTGCTCACTTCTGGTAGATAGTAAGCCTGGTTCTGAATTGCCACCGCATTTATTGACTGTCCACCAGTGTTCTCAATCTCTTGCAGTAGATAGGTCAATATTCCATTGTCAGGACAGACGAAAAAAGCATGGTCTGTTTGGCAAACCACCGCCTGCCGGTCGCTCCCGACACCCGGATCAACGACGATGGTGTGGATCGTACCTTCTGGAAAATAGCGATGCGCAGAATGGATTGAAAGTGCAGCATCGTGAATATCCTGCGGTGGGATCGCATGTGTGAGATCGACCGCCTGCACCTCTGGATTGATGCCGAGGATCACTCCCTTCATGATCCCAACATAAGCATCACTTGTCCCGAAATCCGTTGTCAGTGTAATGATACCAGATGGATTGTCCATTACCAATAACTATAAGTTCGCTTGCATCCAAGCAAAACTTTTTCGCTGACCCGTGCCGTCGTTTTCTCTACCTTCATACTCGCAGCACCAGACACCATCGTACCCCGCTTCTCTTAGGCAGTGAATTGCCTTCGCGAGATCTATTTCACCTTCGCCGAGTGCCTCGCCGCGATAATCACCACGTGAACCTGTCCCGTCTTTCAGGTGTGTGTGCAACGTATACGGCGCGACAATTTCATAGTATCTGCCTACGGTTTCTAAATCGTGACCCGCCCAGCGGTAATTCATCGTATCCATATTCGCACCGACATACTTGGAACCGACCCGCTCAAAGAGTTCTACCTGCAAATCGCCATCGTTTGTAACGATACCGTGGTTGTCCACAGCCAAGTAGACCGCGTCGCGTTCAGCAAATTCGAGGCATCGCTTTAAGCAGCCAGCCATCGCTTCGACCCATTGACTTTCGGGGACAGCATCTTTCGCTGCACCACCTTCCGTACGGAGTACTGAAGTGCCAAGCAGTTTAGCGAGTCCGGCAATACGTTCCATCCGCTCAACTTGGGCACGGATCGTCTCTTCTTCGAGCAGAACAAAATCGTTCCCCGCTGCCAGTGCCGAGACTTGCAAGCCATAACCTTCAACTTGTGCCCTCACGGCTTCGGCGTTCTTTTCAGGATCAGCCGTCTCTGAATTCCATACATCGCTGATCTGGAGTTCAACATAACTGAAGCCCGTTTCGCTCGTAAATTTCAGGAAATCGTCAAGCGATTTACTGGCGTAGTTGTAGTGAATCAGTCCTAACTTTGACATAAATTTATCTACTCCTCTTTGATACCCCAATCCGATAAGAGCGGTTGCAAACCACTCTTACCGTGTACGGTTGACTGCTGACTGCTGACAACTCAGAGCCATTCAGTTTAATGTCCAATTACTTCTAAGCTTCACGATAAAAAAGACTTGCATCTTTAAAGTTATTATGCTATAATACCTGTAGTCAGAGGCAAGTGTCAAGTAATTTTTAATTTTACAATAGCAGGCTTTGGCTTGCGAGTTCCGCCGAAAATTGATAACCAATCAGGATAAAAAATAATGGAGCACTATAGTTGTTTTACGGATCCGAAATTGTCTGCCATCTATGAAAAAATTAAGGCAGAACAGCGGCTCTCTTTTGAGGAAGGGGTCACACTTTACGAAAGCCCGGACATTACCGGTGTTGG
This sequence comes from Candidatus Poribacteria bacterium, assembly GCA_026706025.1. NCBI lineage: Bacteria > Candidatus Poribacteria > Candidatus Poribacteria bacterium. The sequence goes on along the minus strand of JAPOZO010000068.1, from coordinate 769 downwards.
GTTTATTGCCACCCATGTCCGTGAACGTTTAAATGGGAACGTTGCCTACTATAATATCAATCAGCACATTGACTATTCAAATGTTTGTATCCTCCACGCACGGTGCCACTTTTGTGCTTTTGCACGAAAAAACATGCAAACGGAAGGGGCATGGGAAATGAGTGTTGATGAATTCTTAGATAAAGCGATGTATTCTATAGAGCACGGATGCACCGAAATTCACAGTGTCGGCGGATTACACCCTAAACTGCCGTTTGATTATTACCTTGATATTATCCGTGGTCTCAAAGAACGGATGCCACAAGTACACCTCAAATTTTTCACCGCTGTCGAAATCCACCACTTCTCACGCATCTTTAAAATGTCGATAGAAGAAGTTTTAACGGCATTACGAGCGGCGGGTTTGGATTCCTTGCCCGGTGGGGGTGCTGAAATTTTTGCAGAGGAGACACGCGAAAAAATTTGTCCAGGAAAACTCAGTGCTGACGGTTGGTTAGAGGTCCATGATATAGCACATCGCCTCGGTATTTCCACAAATGCAACAATGCTGTATGGACACCTTGAAACAAACGAGGATCGGGTAGATCATCTGATCCGGCTACGGGAACAACAAGATAAATCCGGTGGGTTTGTGACCTTTATTCCGCTCGCTTTCCACCCTGCGAATACCCGTATGGCGTATCTACCTTCAACGACGGGATTAACAGATCTCCGTAACATTGCGGTCGCACGCCTCATGCTTGATAATGTTCCGCATATTAAAGTCTAT